>SKGZ01000233.1 GCA_007117175.1 Bacteriovoracales bacterium
AAGTTTAAGCTATGCCAAGGCCATGGAGCTTTATGGCAGTGATAAACCCGACTTGCGCTATGGTCTAGAGCAAAGCCCTTTGAATGATTTTTTCCAGCAAACATCCTTTGATTTGTTTAAAAAAATGATTGCCCAAGGGGGCCTAATTAAAGCAATCTTTCTTTCCTCTCAGCAGGGAAGCTTAACTCGTAAGCAAATTGATTCTTTGCCAGAGGTGGTTCGGCCATTTGGTGGTCAGGGTGTGGCTTGGCTTAAGGTCAGTGCTGACTTTGAGCTCAGTGGTCCATTGAGTCGCTTTATTGATTCTTCTCTTTTAGATCAGCTTTTTGAAAATTGTCATCAGCAAAAGACAGAGGGAGTTTTTCTTTTTTGTGCCCATGCTCAAACCTCTAAGGCCCATGCCTGTGCCGATGCTTTAAGACGTCATTTAGCCAAAGAGCTCAACTTAATTGAAGAGGGACATCAATTTGTTTGGATTGAGGACTTTCCTCTGTTTGAATATGACAGTGAAACTCAGCGCTACTATGCGTGTCATCACCCCTTTACTTCACCTCACCCTGATGACTTAGCTGATTTCTTGCAGGGTAAGAATTTAGCCACTTGTCGCGCTCAAGCTTACGATTTAGTGTGCAATGGTTTTGAGATGGCCGGAGGTTCTTTGAGAATCTATGATGAAAATGTTCAAGCGCAAATGTTTCGCTGTTTAGGTTTAGGGCAAGAAGAAGTTCAGGCCCAATTTGGCTTTTTCTTAGAAGCACTTAAATATGGTACACCTCCACATGGGGGAATTGCCTTTGGTTTTGATCGACTGGTGATGTTGCGTGCAGGCACAGACAATATTAGAGATGTGATTGCTTTTCCAAAAACAGCTTCAGCAGCGGATTTAATGGCAGGAGCTCCTTCCTATCCTGCGGCAGAACAACTAAAAGAATTGGGAATAAAGTTTACTGATAGGTGAAAGAGTTCTCTATTTGTCTTCTTTTCTACTTTTTATATAATGGTTGTGCTCTCATCAATTTTGAAAAAAGGAATGACCTATGAGTTACAGTGGAAAAACCATCAAGACTTGGTTGGACTCCCAAGGGATCTATCATCTGGAGTTTAACAATACGCTTCAGTCCAGCAATGTTTTTAATAAGCAGACTTTAGCTGAATTAAAGCAGGCCTATGAAAATTTATCGCAAACAACCAATGTCAAGGCCTTGCTAATGCAAAGTGGTAAAGATCATTTTGTTTTAGGAGCAGATATTACTGAATTCATGGATTATTTTTCTTATCCACCAGAAAAATTAACCTCATGGTTAACAGAAACCAATCAATTATTTTCCCAATTTGAAGATTTACCTTATCCCACGGCCTGTGCCATTAATGGTTTTGCCTTTGGTGGTGGTTTTGAAATCTGTCTGACCACTGACTTTCGTTTAATGACGGCCAAAGCAAAGGTGGGACTATTAGAAACAAAATTAGGAATCATTCCTGGCTGGGGTGGAACAGTGAGATTATCTCGTCTGACTTCTGCGGATAACGCCATTGAATGGGTGACGAGTGGTAAGCAATATTCAGCCAAACAAGCTTTTCAGGTAGGAGCTGTGGATGGAGTGATTGAAAATGATCAACTTATTTCATCTGCAGAGCAATTATTATTGCGAGCAGTGGAATCTTCTGTTGATTGGACAGAGCGTCGCCAACGTAAAACTTCTGCCCTCACTTTAAATCAAACTGAAGCCACCATGGCCTTTCAAACCTCCAAGGCCTATGTGGCTGGTCTGGCGGGTAAGAATTATCCCGCTCCGGTGAAAGCAGTGGATGTGATTGCCCAAGGAGCGAATCTTAAACGTGATGATGCTTTAAAAATTGAAACGCAAGCTTTTGTGGAATGCGCTCAAACCAAGACGGCCGAGTCTTTAGTCAGAGTTTTTTTAGGTGATCAATTCTTAAAAAAGAAATCTAAAAACTATAGCCAAAAAAGTGAGCGCATCAATCGAGCAGCTGTCTTAGGGGCAGGTATTATGGGAGGAGGAATTAGTTATCAATCGGCTTCTCGCGGGATTGCTGTCACTATGAAAGATATTAGTGATTCGGCCTTAGAACTTGGTATGAATGAGGCTATTTCACTTCTTTCTAAGCAAGTAGCTAGAGGAAAAATCAATCAAGAGCAAATAGAAAAAGTAATTGCGCAAATTCATCCAACTCTTAATTACGGTGACTTTAAGGATGTGAACTTTGTGGTGGAAGCGGTTGTAGAAAATGAAAAAATTAAAAAACAGGTTTTAAAAGAAGTGGAAGAGCAAACTTCTGAAAAATCATTTTTGGCCTCAAATACTTCAACTATTTCCATTACCCAATTGGCCAAAGATCTAAAAAGACCAGAGCGTTTTTGTGGGATGCACTTTTTTAACCCCGTTCACCGCATGCCTTTAGTGGAGATCATTCGCGGAGAAAAAACTTCTGAAGAAACCATCGCTGCTGGAGTGAGTTACGCTCTTTCCATGGGCAAAACACCCATTGTGGTGAATGACTGTGCTGGCTTTTTAGTGAATCGTGTGCTTTTTCCATATTTCTTTGGTTTTGTTTCTCTTATTGATGACGGAGTAGACTTTAGAAGAATTGATAAGGTGATGGAAAAGTTTGGCTGGCCCATGGGACCGGCATACTTATTAGATGTGGTGGGTATTGACACCGGCTTTCACGCTGCAGAAATTATGGCCAACGCTTTTTCTGATCGAATGCAAATGGCCGATCATTCCATCCTTCATGCCATGTACCAGCAAAAAAGATTTGGACAAAAAAATAAAGTAGGTTTTTACTCCTATGAGAAAGATCGCAAAGGAAAATTAAAAAAGGTCTATAAAGAAGAAGTGGAGTCGCTGATTCAAAAAGTTGTGAAAAATAAGGTGGAAGTCAGCGATGAGCAAATAGTCGAGCGCATGATGTTTCCCATGATCTTTGAGTGCATCCGTTGCTTAGAAGATAAAATTGTGGAGAGTGCGATAGAGGTGGATATGGGGTTATTACTTGGGCTCGGTTTCCCTCCATTTAGAGCAGGTGCTTTAAAGTACAGTGACGATATTGGCTTGCCCCAATTACTCGAGCGATCTTTGCAGTATGAAAAGCTTGGAAATATGTACCGTGCTCCACAAATGCTTAAAGACATGGTTCAAAACAATCAAAAATTTTATTAGGAGAAAGCAATGGCAACAAATACAGCAGTGATTATTGACGGGATTAGAACTCCCATGGCCAGAAGTAAAGGTGGATCCTTTCGTTTTGTGAGAGCCGAAACTCTCAGTGCTCAATTAATGAAGGCGATGCTGGCCAAGTACCCGGCCGTCAATCCGGCAGAGCTTGATGATATTATCTGGGGCTGTGTTCAACAAACATTAGAACAAGCCTACAATATTGGTCGTAATGCTCAATTGCTGACTGATATTCCCAAGCATGTTCCTGCTCAGACCATTAATCGTCTTTGTGGATCATCCATGACTGCCATTCATATGGCCGCCCAAGGAGTAATGGCCGGACAAGGACATATTTATCTTTGCGGTGGAGTTGAGCATATGGGGCACGTGCCCATGACCCACGGGCTAGATATTAATCCTGATTATAATAAAAATTCAGCTAAGGCTTCTAATATGATGGGAATTACCGCCGAGTATTTGGCCATCATTCATAAGATTTCTCGCCAATTACAAGATGAGTTTGCTTACCGCTCTCATCAAAGGGCCCATCAAGCAACATTAGAAAAAAGATTTCAAGATGAAATTATTCCTATTGAAGGGCACGATGAGCACGGAGCTCCCAAGCTTTTGGATTACGATGAAGTGATTCGTCCTGATACAAATATGCAGGGGCTTTCTGCACTCAGACCAGTTTTTGATCCGGTGAATGGAACTGTCACCGCTGGTAATGCTTCAGCTATTTCTGATGGAGCCAGCTGTGTGTTAGTGATGTCAGAGCAAAGAGCAAAAGATTTGGGGTTAAAACCCATGGCCAAGATCGTCTCCATGGCCGCAGCAGGTTGTGATCCTTCTATTATGGGCTATGGCCCAGTGCCAGCAGTACAAAAGGCCCTTAAGAATGCTAATATGCAGATGGATCAAATTGATCTTTTGGAACTCAATGAAGCTTTTGCCGCCCAATCTCTACCGGTGATTAAGGATTTAGGTCTAATGGATCACTTTGATGAAAAAGTCAATGTGAACGGCGGGGCCATTGCCTTGGGGCACCCCTTAGGTTGCAGTGGAGCGCGCATCACCACCACTTTGATTCATCAAATGAAAAAACAAAAAGCGGAGTTTGGTATTTCCACTATGTGTATTGGAATGGGGCAGGGAGTTGCCACCATTGTGCAAAACCTGGATTAAAACTCTAAACTGCGTTGCTTAAAGTAATTCATTAAAGTATTGCCAATATCCACCACCAAGTCCTTGCTTTCGGTATCAAGGGTGAGAAAATCTTTCACATAGGCTTTTTGCCTGGGGGTCAGAGACTTTAAAGACTCTGCAATACTGGGATCAATCACTGAGCGAGCAGGAGTTGGATTTTGTTCGCTGCTCGATTCTTGAACTTCTTTTTCAGCTGTTGCAGATTGGTAGAATTGCAGCAACTTCTTAAAGGTCTCTAAAGAATCATCCTCAATAAAGTCTACCACTTCATGCAAAGGAATTTTTAATTGGCTGACAATCTTAGCAGCGAGTTGGGGATCAATTTCTTTTGTCTTGGAGTTAAGAAAACGACTCATGGTGGAAATACCTGTTTGAGTTAACTCCGCCAAATCCTTTTGTGATAACCCTCCACGTAATTGCATATACTTGCGAATTGTGGCCAAAAATTGCTCAATGTACTGGTGGTGAAATTCAATCATAGCTAACTCCTTTAAATTGCTTATCGGAATAAAAAAAAATTTCATTATGCAATAATATTGCTTGACGCAATTGGTCAATCGTTTTACAATGAACTGACAGACAAGGGGGGGCTTATGAATGCACCGACAGTGGAACGTGAAGATAAATACCTGAAAATAAATGAGTTTTGCCTGACCTCTGGTCAACAGATTCAATCAGAGCATTTTTATTCGCAATGTTTTTCAGGGGCAAAAATTGCAAAAAATTGCTATCAGGGGGTTGTTTTTGCTAATTGCGATTTCTTTGCAACTCACTTTGAAAGCAATCGTTTTGTGAATTGTCACTTTGTGAACTGTCGTTTTTCTTTCTCTCACTTGAAAGAAAATATTTTTGAAAATTGCCATTTTTCGGCTAATGAGGGACTGGCCTTTACTTTGAGCCAGAATGTTTGGCTTCATTGTAGTGCGCCTTTGATTTACCAAGAAAACACATAATTGACCACAAAGGAGACTCCCGTGCCGTTGAGGTCTTCATAACCGTAGGGGCTATCTGTTTCACCAGGCAGCCTTCTATAGTCGGTGGTCTCACGATCAAAGGTATTGACCTGATGCAAAAGCAGTTCAATTCCCCAGTATGACTCCTTGATCTCAATGGGGAGTTCAAGCCCTAGCCCGAAGCTGGCGCCAATGCCACCTCCACTTTGATTGGGGATACTGCCATTTTCGACAAATTTATTATTTTGATACCAGTATTCAAAACGAACGGTAAAATAAGGATTGGCATAAGTAATGGCCCTGGATAAATCGGCGGTGTCAAAGTAAAAGCGATAGCCCACAAAGGGTCTCAAAAAACTAGTGTCCACTCGACCTACAGCTTCATCATCGATGGCCGTGACCGAGTCAAGAATCATGGTGTGGCTAGAAAACTGAATGCCCATCACAGCAGCATTTTGAAAATCAAAGAAGTGAGTAAAACTCACACTATAAGTGGGGTGATTGTCATTATAGGCATTACCTCTATTGCCGGTAAAGGTTGTCACCCCCAGTCCAACATTGAGTGAATAGAATCGACCATGGCGATAAAAACGCTCATCTTTGGCCACTTGTTCTCCTTGGGGGTCATCGTTAAAATTGCTAAAGATATCTCCACCCACTTCTAGGTCATCTCCCATGATATCAACGATTTCATCTTCAAAGGTTTGTCCCCATGTGCTGGAGCAGATCAGTAAAAGTAGCAGTGGCCAATAATTCATAAGTAAAAATGGATAGCCGATTTAATAATATGATTGCCTAAGGTTTGAATATGTCTTTGTCCGTGGTGTTTATTCACCGAAAGACCTGCTTCAAACATAAAGCCAATACTTTCGAGCCCTGGGATATGAAATTCTGCTCCCAGTGTTCCATCCACTTGATAGCCACTTTCTCCTCCTTGTTTGAGGATGGCCGTCATGCCTGAGGCAAAAAAGGTCAGATTGGGTTCATCAAACAAGTGGCGATAAAATTTTAACCCCGCTCCATAATCAGTGTCATCACTATTGGCATCTACCGCCAACAGTGCCCCCCAAGAAAAGGTGCGAGAGCTCTGAACTTTGGTAGAAAGAGCAGGCATGTCATTGACCAATTGATTGGTGAGCCCAATGCCCATGCGCCCCATTAAATTCGTTGAGTGGGCTGAGTGGCAAAAAGCTAAAAAAATGAGTGCAAAAATGAGATTTTTCATAGAGACTCCCTTTTAAATAATGCTAGGGAATGTTTTCAGCTTTGACAACAAAATGTCTTGGCTCTAGACTTGAGATCAAAAATAAAGAAAGAGGTATCAAATGTCACAACAAGCAACCAATGAAGATTTAGAGAAGGTGATTGCTAAAACTCCTCTGGGAGAGAGATTACTAGCTCATTATAAATTGATTTTAGCTGCAGTGGGACTCATTTTGTTAATCGTTGTGAGCGTTCTTTACTATCAGTCCGCACGGCAAAAAACATTAGCGGCGGAAAATCAAAAATTAGTACAGTTTGAAAATGAAGTGTTAAAACTTAACTCCCAAGAAGAAGTTCAGCTTGATGGCAAGCAAGTCTTACCTGCTTTTAAGGATTTTATCAGTGAGTTAAGATCGCCTGAGTTGGCCGTGGTGCATTTAGCTGAGATTTATCGCTTAGGTAAAGAGCATGCAATGGAAGAAGAATTAGCTGAGATTTATGATAGTCTTATTGCAAGGCTGCCTCGCAATAATTTCTCCTTCTACCTGGCAACTTTACACTATAGTGTATTATTGGAAGATAGTGGAGAGTTAGAGCAGGCGCAAAAAGTTTTACGAGCGCTGATTAATCACCCCTTTAAAGTAGCCGATCATCTTTACTTTCAATTAGGTCGATTGGCTTTTCAATCAGGGGATAGGCAAGAGGCAATGAAGCATTTAGAGTACTTGCAAAAAGAATTTCCGGCCAGCGAGTTTACTCGCCAGGCAAAAGCGCTTCTTAAATTAAAAGAATAATTGATGCCACTGATTTTAATTTTATGTTTGTTTTTTCTTTCCTGCTCTAAGCTTGATCTTAAGCCGCCAGCGCGCACTCAGTCAGCTTACCAAATGGTTTGGAGTAAAAACCTAGACACTAAATATGAAACCGGTAATTTGGCCATTACTTCTGCTTATCCTGTCATCCATGAACATCATCTCTATGTCGGTGATTTGAATGGAGTGATGAGAAAGTACCACTTGGAAAACGGGCAGGAAATCGCTGCTTGGCCATCAGAGGGTTCAATCAGTGCGGCTCCATTAATTAGAGACTCTTCAATTATTTATGGTACTGTTCAGGGCAAGCTCTATCGTCGAGATATTGAGAGTGGGGAGATTCAATTTGAAGTGGACTTAGCGGCTTCAGTGGATTCAGTTCCTAGTTATCATCAAGGTCGCATCTTTGTTCATTTACGCAATCACTCAGTGGTGGCCTTGGATGCTAGTACTGGTAAAATTCTTTGGAGCTACCGCCGTTCAGTTTCCTTTCTCACTAGTTTACATCGAAGTTCTTCCCCATTAATTTTTGAGCAAAAAATTATTTTAGGTTTTGCCGATGGTCATGTGGTGAGTCTGTCGCAAGATGAGGGGATGATTCAATGGGAGCGGCAAATTTCTCGCGGTGGAAAATTTGTCGATGTAGATGTGCCTTTATTACTGGTGAATAATAAGCTGTGGGCAG
>SKGZ01000254.1 GCA_007117175.1 Bacteriovoracales bacterium
ACCCCAAAGACCATAAAATCCAAAAAGTTCATTGATGGCAAAGCAGGTTATCATAAAACTGGTAAGGCAATAAAAGAAAACTTTCAAGATAGGCTCCTTAAAGTAGATAAGACTCTTCTATTTTAAAGATAAGGCATGACCTTTGTAAAGAGTGTAAGTGTTTGAAATTATATCTTTTTGAGAGAGTTCTGATCTTTTTGCTATAGTTTTTCGTCAATGAGTCGATAAAGTTCTTATGAAAACATTATTGGCCATGATTGCCATCTTAACGATTCACGTCAGTTGTTCTGGAGACAAGGCGGGTTCTGGGGCAGTGATCAGTGCTCCTCAAGTTGGAGAGGGAGGCGGTGGATCTTCAATTCCGGATCTCGATCCCAAAGATCCTAGTTTAAAGTTTTGCTTACACCCAGATGCCACTAATTACGATGAGAGCTGTCAAGAAGGGATGGGTTGGTGTTATTTTTACCTGTGTTTAGATAAATCTTATGAAGAATACAGCCAAGAGTTGATTGATGAATACACTTCTCATATTCAAACACAACAGGGAGGAGCTATCTTTCATAATCCTCAGCTTTGCCAAAAACAAAAGGATCAAAGTGTGACGGGTTGTGCTGAGCCACTAGCAGTGAATTACGATGAAAAAGTGAGTTTAGATGATGGAAGTTGTGAGTTTGCTGCTTGCACCTCTACTGGGACCGCAGGCTATCAAGCAGATGAGCCAATTCGTAGTGCTTATCAAATGTATCGACAACGTTTTGAAGAGGCTGCAGAGTTAATCAGTGATCCAACCCGTTGCCAAACGGGAGGTCAAGATAAAATAGGTTGTAAGTTAGAGGGAGCAGAGAATTATAATCCATCGGCTGCTGAAGATGGGTCTTGCTTGTTTAAACTCTGTTTGAATGATGAAGCTTCTGTCCATGAAGTTAAACTCAAGTGTGAGCAATATACTGCCGGATGTGAATTTGAAAATGATCCCACTCAGTGTGATTCTGGTTCTAAAGTTCAAGGTTGTATGATTCAAAAAGCGATCAATTATAATGCTCAGGCCAATTTGCCAGCAGATTGTCACTTTAGGGCTTGCTTGGATCAAGGTTATGAAAATTATTCTCAGCAAAGCTTAGATGAAATAAAGAAATTATGCCAAAACTATCCAGGCGTTTGTCATCCGGTACAGCATCATCAAGCCCTCTGTGGAGATAAAAGAGTCTTTAAGGCCAAAACTCATATTTTTGTAGCCTCTAACGGTGCAGGGTTAAAGATTTCTCGTGATGGAGGAGAAACATGGGAAGTCAAAAATAGAAGAGATGGAATAGGCAGCACTATTCAAAGAGAAGTCGCCGTTGATGGAGACAATGTTTATGTCGCAACTACACGAGGATTGAGTATTTCTCGGGATAGAGGTCAGAGTTTCACTAATAAGACAACAGCTAATGGACTTGGCAGTGATCGAGTGAACGGTGTCGTTGTTAAAGGTGATAAAGTTTATGTTGCAACAGATGGAGGTGTTTCAATTTCAACCGATGCTGGAGAGAGTTTTGTGAATAAAACCACTCAAGACGGTTTGCGTATTAATACCGTCAGTAGTATTCGGTTGGCAAATGGTAAAATCTATGCTGGGCTTTACCAACTTGATCGAGTCCATGGTTCGAATGGTGGCGTGGCAGTCTCTTCAGATGGAGGAGAGAGCTTTGAAACTCTTTATGTACCAGAGAATCGCAAAAAGAGAGTTTATCAGATTGCTGCGCTTGATGAGCATATTTACGTAGCCAATGCCAATGGATTGAGTGTTTCAAAAAATGCAGGTCAGAGTTTTGAAGTCAAAGATGCTATGTATGGACTGGCGTCAACTCCTGATTTTAGAGTGGAGCAAACAGGCGCCTCTCTTTTCGGACAAATGAAAGTTTCTGATGACAAGCAGTTTATTTGTGTGGGAACAACTCAAGAGGGTGTCTCTTTGTCTTTTAATGGAGGAGATATTTTTACAGCTCGAAAGCACGGTGATGGTTCAGGACTGCCCGAACATGATTGGTATCCTGGCCCTGGCAAAAAAACGGGAAATATTTATTTTTGCGAGCTTTATGAAGATAAAATTGTGATCACTGTTTCTCGCAAGGTCTATTACTCTGATAATAATGGTCAAACTTTTAAGGAATATAAGAAATTTTTAAATGATCATTCTCATCCACGTTTTATTGTCTTTAAGGAATATGATTAATCTTTTTTCTGGTACTCAACTTCAATAGCATCTTGTGATGGATGATTATCATTGTATGTTTCAGGTGCATGGGAGTGGTAGGTTCGTATGTGGACCTGAGTACTATGAAAATTGCCAGAATTCATTTTCTTGAAAATTGAGAGTAGTGGCCCTTTAAATAAAAATCTAATTGGCTTAATGAGTAGTAGCAAAGCAATTAAGTCAGATAAAAAACCTGGTATAATGAAAAGAAATCCTGCAAAAATAATAAAGACACTGTCTAGCAGGTGGGAAAGCCTTGCATTGGGACTTCCTAGTTCAATCATCAATTTTTGTAGACTCATGAGACCTTGAAAGCGAATCAGTGTCAGTCCAAAGCTCGCTGTCACTAAAATGAGCAAAAGAGTGCTTAAAAATCCTAGTGCAGCACCCCATTGTATCATTAAATAAAGCTCAGTTGCAGCCATTAACAGGAAAAAGATAAATATCATACTTCTTTGAGTATTCAGTGCACGGCCTTATTTGGCAAGTGAAACAGCCAATTGTCATTCCTGCTTTGTTTGACTGGCATGATTCAACTGGATAGACTAAAGCCTTTTAAACAAAGGAGGAGTTATGAATCAATTAGTGACAGAAGCAGAAGTCAGGCAAGCTCAGGAACAATGGGCACAGGGAATTGTTGAAATAGGAAAAACTTATTTGGAAAATGGAGATTACACTGCTCGAGCAGAAAGACAGGTGGATGAATTGTACGCTTATGGAATCAGTAATGTTCTTTTCAAACCAACAAAAGCAGCCCAAGATCAATTTCGTGACACCAAGGAAAAAGCAATGTCGTACTTTGTGGCCACCAATGGGGTATGCTCAGAAGATAAGGGCTTTGCGCTGCAGCCATGGACAAGAGTCGTTTTTGAAAATAATGGTGGAATGATTCTAGGTGAAAATTATGCCATTGCCATGGGGAATTATTTTTTCACTGATGACAAGGGCCAAGAGGTTAAGGTTGAGTATACCTTTGGCTACTTAAGAGATAGTGTGGGCAATTTGAGAATTAATTTACACCATTCCTCTCTTCCATTTGCAGGCTAGTAGAGATATGGATTTTGTGAGTGATTAAAGTTTCTCAAGTTTCAAAAATCTTCCCTCACTCAAACTATGCTGTGAGGGAGGTCTCTTTTTCTGTTCAATCAGGCCAAATTGCTGCTCTGGTAGGAAAGAGTGGCTGTGGAAAAACAACAACACTTAAGATGATTAATCGTCTCATCGAACCAAGCTCTGGTGAAATTTGGGTTGGGGGCAAAAAGGCGAGTGAGCTGGATGTCATCTCTTGGAGAAGAAGAATTGGTTATGTTATTCAAAAGGCCGGTTTATTACCTCATTTGACCATTGAAGAAAATATCTCTTTATTGTCTAAAGTTTTAGCGAAAGATAAAAATTGGATAAAAAAAAGAGTGCAGCAATTAATGCACACAATTCAACTTCCTTACGAGGATTACGCTGATCGCTACCCTTTACAACTCAGTGGAGGTCAGCAACAAAGAGTTGGAATTGCTAGAGCTTTAATGGAAAATCCAGATGTGATTTTAATGGATGAACCCTTTGGAGCTCTCGATCCCATGACTAAAGCTGATTTGCATCAAGAATTTTTAGACCTTAATCAAAAGTTTAATAAAACAATTGTCATTGTCACTCATGACCTAAGGGAAGCCTTTAAATTAGCCTCTCATATCATGATCATGAATGAAGGAGTGATTGTTCAACAAGGCAGTGAGAAGCAAATCAAGTCTCAGCCCGTTAATGAATTTGTGCAAAAGTTTCTTAAAGGTCATCTATGAAGAAAGTCTTTGTCTTTTTCATGTTCACCTATCTTCTTACGGCATATTCTTCACTGACCGTAGCCAGTAAAAAATTTTCTGAGTCAGTGATTTTGGCAGAGATTACTTCGTTATTGTTAGAAAAAAAGTACGGGATTGCAGTGGAAAGGCAGTACTTTTTAGGGGGAACCCAGATTGCCTTTAATGGTCTACGCTCAGGAGAGATTGATCTTTATCCTGAGTATACTGGAACTGGCTTAGTGGTAATCTTGGCACAAAACTATTACCCCCATTTAAAAGAGCAAGTTTTGAGCCTAGTGCAACAGGGATTTAAGGAACAGTTCCAAATTCATTGGTCGGCTCCTTTTGGTTTTAATAATACCTATGCTCTTGCCAAGAGAAAGGATGATCAAAGATTAAAGGGCGTAAATAAAATTAGTGATTTGCAGAAAATTAAAAATTTTGATGAATACTTAATTGCTGGTGCTTATGAATTTATGCAAAGAGCAGATGGGATGAGTGCTTTTCTTCAGCATTATGGTCTTCAAGTGACAGAAGATCATCAAATTGCAATGGATGCAGGTCTTATGTATGGAGCACTCAAGGGCTCTGAAGTAGACTTAGTCGTAGCCTACTCAACAGATGGTAGAATTGCTAAGTATGATTTAGTCCTACTTGAAGATGACTTAAGTTTTTTCCCTCCTTATCATGCAGCTTTATTGGCAAGAGAGGAAACTTTACAAAACTATCCTCAACTGCAAGAGCTTTTTGAGCTGACAGGAAATTTATTAGATACTGAAACAATGACAAAGTTGAATCAGTTAGTGGATCAACAAAAATATGACTTTAAAGTGGTCGCTGAAAATTTCTTAGTGGAAAAAGGCTTAATTGATGGGGAGCTTAAAGATTATGACCAGTCCATCGACTGGTGGGAGCAAAGATACTATCTTTGGGGTTTAACTCAACAGCATTTAAATTTGTGTTTGTGGACTTTACTTTTCTCTCTGCTCTTTTCATTGCCACTGGCCATTTTGATGACGCGGTTTTCTTTCCTGGCAAAAATTGTTTTTCCGGTCGTCAATACCTTGCAAACTGTTCCTTCTTTGGCCCTTTTAGGGATAATGGTCCCTCTGGTTGGAATTGGTTTTCTTCCCGCACTGATTGCTCTTTTTTGTTACTCACTTTTACCTTTAATTCGTAACACATATTTAGGAATCAAGGAAATCCAACCAGATTATATTGAAGCCTCACGAGCACTCGGTTTAACTTCTTGGCAAATTTTGCTCAAGGTTGAAATTCCATTGGCCTTGCCAATTATTATTGGCGGTCTAAGAACTTCTGCTGTGATGGTCATTGGTACGGCCACCTTGGCTGCGTTAGTCGGAGCTGGTGGTTTTGGTGATCCCATTTTTAGAGGGGTTGCCACTGTTAATAATCAGTTAATTTTGATGGGGGCCATTCCCTCTGCCTTATCGGCAATTCTTGCCGATCGCCTTTTTAGTCTGCTAGAGTTGCGCGCTGTCTCAAAGGGCCTTAGAATAAAGCAATGAGACTCTTATTACTCTTATTCTTAGTGAGTTGTTCCACTTCGTCTTTAGTTCGTAATCGTGGAGATTCTTTTCAGGCCTTACAATGGGTCGCTTTGGAAAATATGCAAATTGTTCCAGCAAGAGAAGCTTTTGAGTCTTCTCGTTATTATTCATCTCAAAAATTAGATCAAGAAAAGTTAATCAAAGAATTAGAAAAGAAGAAATGGAGCTTCTTAATTCCTCGAGAGCAAAAGACGCATATTGAGAAAGGAGAGAGCTTAGCTGTTAAAAATAAAATTATTATTAAAACAGTAGGAGACTTTTATCAGGTCTATTATAAGGGAGGTCATTTCCTAGTTTCCATGGATCACTCTCCTGCACTTATTGGACTTAAAAATCAATTTCTTTTTTCTAGTGATCAAAAGGGGCAAGCTGTCCATGAAGAGCAAAATCGACTGATTCAGGATTTTATTATGCAAAATCAACAATACTCTCAATTTGAAGGGATCGCATTGGCCAAGAAAATAGCGATTGGTATGCCTGAAAGACTTTTAATGCTTTCTCGGGGCACTCCTAGTCGTGCCTATCGTTCAGAAGTGGATGGTAAGCCTGTGCGAGTTCTGCTTTATCTTCAGGATCAACCACGTTTTAAAATTATCGTCTCGCAAGAGGGATTAATTGAATCCTGGACTTCGCAGTAAATAGTGATCTGCTAAAACAAATTCAACCATTGATTGGGCGACAGGAGCAATGCGTGGTAGCAGACAAGGGTCATGACGACCTTCTATTTTTATTATTTCAGTCTTGCCACTTAAATTGATCGCTTTTTGCTCCAATGCAATACTTGAAGGAGGCTTTACTGCCAGATTGATTAACAGTGGTTGCCCACTACTGATTCCTGCCATGAGACCGCCGTGATGATTCGTAAGAAATGAAACTTGATCATCAATAATGACTTGTTGGTCATTGAATTCACTTCCTTTCATGGTGACACAATCAAAACCCTTACCAAAACTAATACCCATGACTGCCGGTAAACTCATAAGAGCTGCACTTAAATCAGATTTAAGTTTGGCAAAAATCGGTTCCCCCAGTCCTAGGGGGACATTTTTAGCAATGATTTGACAAATACCGCCACAGGAGTCTCCTTGTGCTTTAAGCTCCTTAATATAATCTTGCATGAGTTTTTCAACTTGATTGTCGGGGCAACGGATAGCACTTTGATCAATCTGCTTGGTCTTTAAGCAGAGTTTCTCTTGATAGCTCAATTGAGATTGATAAGGTCCAATCTGCTGGGTAAAGGCGATAACCTCAATTTTAGTTTTCTGTAAGATCTTTTGTGCAATGACTGCTGCGGCCACCCGACAAACAGTTTCACGAGCACTACTGCGTCCTCCTCCCCGGTAGTCACGATGTTGATATTTTTGCTGATACACATAATCACCATGGCCTGGGCGGTAGATCTCTTTGAGATTCTTATAGTCTTGACTTCGTTGATCTTTGTTCGCAATGACTAAGCACACGGGTGCACCTGTGGTGAGCCCTTCAAAAACCCCACTGGTGATTTGGACTTCGTCTGTTTCTTTGCGTGAAGTAGTAAAATCTGATTGGCCAGGAGCTCTTCTTTGCATGGAATCTGTAAAGTCTGCAGTTTTTAATGGAATTTTGGCAGGGACTCCATCAATAATCACTGTGTACGAGTGACCATGAGACTCTCCAGCACAGGTCATAGTGAGTCTTCTGCCAAAGCTATTAGCTTTCATAATTCCAATACTCCTGTAAAATAGCTTCAGTTTCATTGAGCCTCAGATGGCATGGTTTCCATTTTTTTTGAGACAGAACAAAAAATGAAAATTTTTGATGATTTTGATTTTTTTTATCATACTGTAGGGCCTTGAAGATTTTATTTTTTTGAGCAGTTGTCAATTTTTGATAATAGGGCCAGCTGTTTAATAATTGTCTTTGTTCAAGATAGCGATCTTTTGTTATTTTTTTTAAAAAGTGTGATAAGAAAAGTTCAAAGCGAAGCCCCTCAATCACTGCCATCCCATGTGGAATTTTTAAAACGCTCTCAATGGCGTGACCATAGCTATGACCAAGATTTAAAAGTGATCTTAGCTTTTTTGTTTCAAACTCATCCTTTTCGACTATCTTTTTTTTAATGAGAATGGCCTTCTTTAAATTGGTTATGATTGCTTTATCAGTTCCTTGAGATGAGCTGGTCAGTTCCTTGGCAATTTTTCGTTGCCATTGAATGTCTTGCTGTAAGAAGGCTAGTTTCATCATCTCAGCAACACCGCTCAAAAACTGAGTCTTGCCAAGACCATGAATCCATTCTTGGCATAGCCATACCTGGCTAGCCGGATAGAAGGATCCTAACTGATTTTTATGGTTGGCAAAATTAATAGCATTTTTTCCTCCATAACTGCTATCAACCATTGCCAGTAAAGTGGTGGGAATTAAGACAATAT
>SKGZ01000058.1 GCA_007117175.1 Bacteriovoracales bacterium
ATTCAAGGCAATCCAATGTTTGCTGATAACCGGCCCTGCGATCGCGAACTTTATGGGTCAGTCGCTCTACTGTTTCCACATTTTGTGCAATCACAAAGGGATTACTTTGGGCCAGTGTGTGCATGTGCTCAGCAATGGCCTTAAAGTCTGGAATGAGCACTTCCACTTTAGTTTCAGGGTGATCTTGATGGATACGCTTGACCACTGCCGCAAAATGAGCTGCTCCGTGATCAGCTAAATCGTCTCGATCCACACTGGTGATCACAATATAGCGCAAGTTCATCATCCCGACCATTTTGGCGGTATTGGGGATTTCATCTTGATTGATAAAGCCTTTGGGATTACCAGTTTTGATATGACAAAAACGACAGGCGCGAGTGCAAGTGTCTCCGAGAATCATCACCGTGGCAGTCCTGGCCTGCCAGCACTCGGCTAGATTGGGACAACGTGCCTCTTCACAAACGGTGTAGAGCCCCTTTGCGCGCAATTCAGATTTAATGGCGGTGAAGTTGTCTCCCTTGGGGATTTTAGCTTTGAGCCATTGGGGTTTTCTTTCAGGATTAATTGCCGGCATGATCTATTGGTTTTTCTTACGAGAAAGCCATAATAGGATGGGAAAAGTGACTAAAAAAACCACTAAACTTGCTGGAATTAAATAAGCCAGATATTCCATAAAACTCCTTCATCTTAGAATTTAACCATACTGGATTTCTACTTATCTGTTAAGCTAAACGGCCAACAGTTTTAAGGATTGTCTATTAAGGCTCAGTTTGACATGCTGCCCTAGTGATAAGTGGGGATAATCTTCAAGAGTGGAGTGCCAAACCCATTGCAGGCTAGGCCGAGTGGATAAAAGCTCAACTTGTAGGTAAAAACCATTGGCCGTTAATTGACGTTGGCAAATCTTAGCGGAAAACTCGCCGGCCTGTTCAGCAGTTAACTGCCAGCTTTGGGGGGGAATGAGCAGTAAGGCCGAAGGCCTGCCAAGATCAGCTTGCTTGGGCAAGGAGATCTCTCCTAAGATTTGAGAATGCACCAATAATTGATTGTCCTGGCATTGGTAAGTGACTAATTCCCGATTGATAAAGCGTTGATAATCAAGATTGGCCAGATGCTGAGGGTGTAATAAAAACTGCAAAGGCCCACAGTCTTGCACAATTTCTCCATGATGCAATAAACAGATGCGATTAGACCAATTTAAGGCCAAGTCTAAATCGTGGGTGGAAAAAACCAGCGCAATCTGTGCAGTTTGACAGTAGTTCACAATTTGCTGCATTAATTGATGGCGTAGCGGTGGATCTAAGTGAGAAAAGGGCTCGTCTAGTAAAATCAATTGGGGCTCGGCAATAAAAACCTGACACAAAAAGGCCCTTTGTTGCTCACCTTGAGAGAGTTGTGAAAAGCTATAATGATATTTTTGAGACAAATCCCAGTTTAAGCAAAGATCTCTGGCCTTATTAATATTTTCTTCGCTCTTTTCTACATTTTGCAAAATAAAATCTTCTAGCTTGGCATCACTCTCTTGCCCATTGAGATTGTGCACCAATTTGAGATTTTCAGTTTGCCAAAATGTTCCACTTTCCAGACTGAGCTGATGACAAAGAATCTTAAGTAAGGTGGTCTTACCGCTGCCGCTAGCACCTAATAAGGCGATTTGTTCTTGAGCGTGAACAGAGAGATGGCAATGATTAAGACCTCCTAGATCTTTTTTTTGGTAGCGAAAGCTCGCATCTTGCAGTTGTATTAACTTCATACCCGACTCTTCACAATGAGGCCTAGTCCTAGGATTAAGAACAGAGCTCCCAAAAGACGTCCCCAATTCAGAGGAGAAACCTGCACTCCCATCAGACCATAGTGATCAATCAAAATAGACATGAGAAGTTGGCCAGTGATAAAGGAAGTAATAGTGGTGGTCACTCCGATCTTATCAATTAAGAACATGGAAAAGAAAACAAAACTGGCCCCCATCAATCCACCCAGATAAAGATGAGGGGAAACCTTACTCAAGACCTTTAAAGTGGGGAAGCTCTCTTTAGTGGTCAGACATAAAATGGCCAAAGAAAGTGTTCCGATGATAAAGGAAATAAGCGCACTGTGCAGCGGGTGGTGGGAGTAGCGAGTCAATTGATTATTAATAGTTGCTTGAAAGGGCATCATGGATCCCACTAAGAAGGCGATACTAATAAAAAAAAGTGCCAGCATATGAATATCCTTGCTTTAGGTTTTGAGTCCTGGGATTTGAGCAATTTGAGAGCTTTGATCATCAGTGGTTTCTAAACTCGCAATGGGGTGTACGCAATGATCAATCATGGTGACACCTGCTGGTCTAAAGTTTCCTGAGTTTTTAAGCCCGCCAAAGGGAAGTTTGGAGCTGGCGCCAACAGTGGAGCGATTAAGATTAATAATTCCCGCTTCAATTTCGGTTAAACATTGTTGATAGATTTTTTTCTCTTTGGTGAAAACTGAAGCGGCAAGACCAAATTCACTTTGATTACTTATTTGGATCGCTTCTTCGATATCATCATAGGCTACTAGCGTACACTGAGGTCCAAAAATTTCATCCTTAAGAAAGCTATGCTCATCCTTGACTTGTCCCAGACTGTGCAGGGCCGCACTGACATAATGACCTCCGTGAGTGATTTCAAGTTTCTTGGCCGGCAAGAGTATTTCAGCTCCTTGTTCTTCGGCCTTTTGACAATACTCAAAATAGTGATTCACTGCTGCCTCATCAATTAAGCTGCTCATAAAAGGTTGAGCCGAAAAATCACAGGGGTGATCAACGATTATTTTTTCTACTAATTGAGTAAACTGGTGCTTAAATTGATCATAGATTTTTCTTTGCACAGCAATAATGCCGGTACTGGTGCAGCGCTGACCAGTGGTCAAGTAACTGGCCTTGAGAGTTTCGGCCATGGCGTGTTCAAGCGAGGCATCACTATGAATAATGGTGGTGTTCTTGCCTCCAAGTTCTAATGCCACCAGTTGATCAAGTCTTTGGTGGGTGGCCTGCATAATTTTTAACCCGACTTGCTTTGAGCCTGTAAAAAAGACCCCTTTAGTTAAGGGGTGAGTGCAAAGTTCATGGGCAAGCTTTGCGCCTCCCACTGCGAAATTAATCACACCTTGGGGAAATCCAGCGCGGGCAAAACACTCCATCATTAATTGGGGAGCATAGAGGGTTTTTTCAGAGGGTTTAAAAATAATTGAGTTGCCTGTGAGCAGTGCGCTTAAAATTTGGCCATTGGCCAGGTGACAGGGAAAATTAAAAGGCCCAATCACTACGCAAATTCCCAGTGGCCGATAAAGCACATGGCCATCCACCGAATTCATAATATTTTTGATGGTATAGTCTTGAACTCTCTTGCCAGATTCTTCGATGGTCACTTGAACCTTGCTAATCAGTGCGGCTGCTTCTGTTTTAGCCTCCCAAAGAGGTTTTCCCACTTCAAGTGCGAGCGCCATGGCAATGTCATCTTGATTTTTTTCCAGTTCTTTTTGGTAGCGAACAAGGGCTTGAATTCTTTGCTCTAAGCTGGTCTTTCTCCAGGTTTCATATCCCTGTTGAGCCGACTGAATCACTTGATCGCTAATAGAATCTTCGAAACTGGCCTGCCATAGAACTTGCTGGTCATTGACCGGGCAGTGCTTGCTGGCTTGCGCTGAGTTTTGAAAAGGGTGAAATTGGTTGTGATAATAATGACCTTTGAGTTGAAATTGTGTTTTCATTGATACCTCGCTCGCAGTTTTAAAATGAGTTCATCCACTTGCTTTTGGGTTTCTTGCCACGTTCTTGAATTGTCAATGACATAGTCTGCCATTTGTCGCTTTTCTTCAATGGGAATTTGCGCTTTTAAGATTTTTTGGGCCAATTGCTCATCAATTTGATCCCTTTGAATCAATCGCTGCAGTTGTTGTTGGGGATGGCATGAGACTAAGATGATGGCGTCAAATTCATCTTGTTTCTTTTTTTCAAAAAGCAGGGGAATATCGTAAATTAAAAAAGAATAACTCTTATGTTTGATGGCTTCAGCCTGAAAAAGTGCTGGCAATTGGGCATAGATTAATTTTTCAATTTTTTCCTTGATGATTGGATCATTAAAAAAAAGTTTTCTTAATTCTTTAAAATCGATATTTTTTTCACTACTTTGTTCTTTACTTTTTTCTTTTAGAGCAGAGGGGGCAATTTGGGCAATCTGTTCTTTGACAGACTGCATTCGGTAAGCTTGATGCACTAGCGCATCAGCGCAAATCACCGCCAGTCCACTCTTTTGAAGAGACTGACTTACACTGGTTTTTCCACTGGCAATTCCACCGCTTAAGGCCACCAGAGGTTTGTCCAGCTGATAAAGTCTATTCTTCATCTTTAACCTTTTGCCAAAATTGGTGTTTTTCTTCAAAGCTTAACTTTTGCCATTGTAGTTTTTGCTCTTTGACTTGCTCAATCATGCGATTAAAGCGTCTGGTAAATTTTCGATTTCCCCCTTGCAGGATTTGTTCACTATCAAAGTTGAGCTTGCGGCAAAGCTGGGCCATGGTGAAAAGAACATCACCCAGTTCTTCTTGAATTTTATTTGTTTTTTGCTTTTTAAGTTCAACCTTTAATTCTTGAATCTCTTCTTCAATTTTGGCTAAAACTTCTTCTGCTTGATCCCAATCAAAATCCCACTGATGGGCAATCTGTCCAATATTATGAGCACTTTGTAAAGCGGGTGCGTACAGTAACTGGTTGCTCATTGCCTGCTGGTTAGGATCACTCTTTTTTTCGCTGGCCTTGATTTCTTGCCATTGGCGGTGAAGTTCTTGCTCACTTAATTTTTGTGAATGATTGTCCTTGGCAAAGACATGGGGGTGGCGACGAATGATTTTTTCTTGAATGCTTTGCACTACATCATGAATGGTAAATTGCTTTTTTTCACTGGCCAATTGGGCGTGCAGAAAGATTTGTAAGAGCACATCTCCTAATTCTTCCTTCATATTTTGAGCATTTTGCTCATCAATGGCCTGAATTAATTCGTAGCATTCTTCAATCAAATAACCGGTCAGGCTTTGGTGGGTTTGCTGCAAATCCCAAGGGCAACCTGTTTGGGGATCACGCAGTTTGGCAATCGTTTGCTCAAATTCATCAAATTTGTTATTTTTCATGCAATTTTCCTTAAGAATAGCATTCTAGCAAAAAGGTTAGCACTTATGAATTTTTCAGTGAAAAATATTGATTTTGAGTTTACTGCTCACAATCAGTCATGGGCCGAGCAGGACCTAGGTCATGATTTATTGACAGTGTTCACTCCCATGCTCAAGGCCTGGGGGCAGATCTGCTGCAATCAATGGAGTAATTTTAATCACTATCACTATCAAATAAGCCTGCACTACTGTCACGGTCAACAGATTCGCACTCTCAACAATAAATACAGAAATAAGAACAAAATGACAGATGTTTTGTCCTTTCCTGTTCATGAAAATCCACGTGAAAATTGGGATTTTGAGCAAAGGGAAGTTTTACTAGGAGATCTTTTTATTGCTCGCTCCATTTTATGCGCTCAAGCCAAACAGTACGGACAAAGCCCCTTACAGGAGTTTTATCGGCTGTGCACCCATGGTTTTGTGCATTTACTTGGTTTTGACCATGAAATCAGCCGAAAAGAAGAAAAAATCATGCAGCAATTCGAGCAAAAAATTCTTGAAAAATTAAGTAGTTAGCGGTTTTTTGTCGTGTTGTGTCAAGAAAAAATGTTCACTCTGTAATAATTACGGCCATACCCTAGAGACAACTGTTAAACTTTATAATAGAAATAGCATGAAAATGAGACTGTTTAAATTCACTTTGATTGGAATCACCAGCTGGTGTCTGACTCCCTATTTGTGGAGTCAGTCTGCATTTATGAAGCCCGCTTCTGGGGACCTGACTTTTCGTCATCAAGATTTTGTAAAGGACGTGGGAGGAAATGCTGGAAATCGTTATTGGACTGATTTTAATTTCAGTTATGATAGCAAAGCTCCTTTTCAAAATAGCGAACTTAAAATTGATACGGCTGCTCGTTTTAATGATGCCTCTGGTTTTATGTTTTCAATTAAAGAGGCACAAATGACTCATATCTTTGAAAACTCAGAATTAAGCTATGGTCGAGTCTTGGTGGATTGGGTCGAGGTGGATAGAATTTGGGGCTTAGGCAAAATCAATAATCGTGTGAATTTTGATTTTTTTGATCCCGGCCAAGAAGGGTTAACAGGAATTCGTTTTAAACACAGTTTTTCTCGCTATTTAATGTTAGATGTTTTTGCTTCCTATCTACATGTTCCCGAGATGAATCCTGCTTTGCGAATTGATAGTCAAAACCGTTCCATCTCTTCTCGCAATCCATGGGCGGAGGCTCCTGAGCGCAGGGCCAGTTTAGATGGAAGTGAGTTTGATATCTTTTATGATGTTAACGAGCCTAGTGTGAGAGATATTGTTTTGCAAGAGACCATTGGTCTTAATCTGCAATTTTCTCCAACGGAGTTCATTCATTTAACGGGTTATTATATTCGTAAGCCAGAAAATAATTTAACCAATACTGCTAATTTAGAAATCGAAACCACTGAATTCAACGCCATTGTAGATGTTTTTCCCCAAAGCTATATGCACCAAGTTTATGGGGGGCAGCTCACAGGCCAATTTTTAGAAAAAACCTTGGATGCCTATGTCAGTTATGTCGCTTCTAGGCCTGGACGAAAGCCGGCAGTTGACTCGCAATTTGAGCAGATTGACTTAGGTCTTGCTTTTCAAGTGGAAAGACAAGATGAAGAGTATTTGGGAACTGGTTTTCACTGGCGTCCTCGAGAGGACTTTAGTTTGAGTATTGGCTATCTTTCTCGCATTAGTAGTTTTGTGCGAACTTCTATTTTGGCCAAACGGCCCCGTTGGACTCAGTCAGTGAATATGGCATTTGAATGGCTTGCGACAGATAAGTTAATTTTAAGTGGAGATATTAAATATGACACTGTGACTTTTGATCGACTTTATATGTTTGATCTTTCCTATCGCATGGCCCAGCGGGTCAGACTCTCCACAGGTTTTAATGTCATAGGAACGACCGAAGAGGCGGATACCTTTTGGGCGCCCTTTAGAACCAATGATGCCGTCTACGCAGCAGTGGGGTACTTGTTTTGAGAAGATTGAATGGACATCATTCTTGCACTGTTCTGCTCTTGGTGCTAGCCACCTGGCTCAGCTCTTGTGCTATTAAAGAGGATGCCACAGATGTGCAAGTTCGTAGAGGTTTTGAAGACGAGCGCTTGAACGTAGATTGCACATTAGATCAAGATGAGTTTGCTTATATTTTAGAAAAAGATATATCCAGTGAAATTGACTGTGTCAAAAAGTATATTGAGGTTTTTATTACCGTGGTTCAACCTGAAGCAAACTTGAAAGATAATCTTTCAAGGCGTTCTTTGGAAGGTTATATCACCACTCGCAGGCCGGAATTAAGCAATATTTTAGAGTATCTTGATTTCTTTTTTGAATTAAGTCATTTAGTTTTTGGAGACCCTCGAGGATTTATTTCTCGTGCTAACGTGGAAAGCTTAACTGAACTTTTGCTAGTTTTTAATCAAGAGATGGCAGAAATTTATCCTTACCTACAAAGAAGTGGTGTCAGGCGAGTTTACTTTTTGCATGAGATTGCTAGATCTAGAGTGATCTCTGCCGCGCAAAGACTCAGTTTGCGAGTCTTGGAAATTTTTAAGCGCTCACAGAGTGTGGATTCCAGGGTTGAGATTGTACAATTATTAGAGGTTTTTCGTACTGAGAGTAATAGTGCTGGTTTAGATCAAGTGATTGATCTTATCTTTTTAAAAAGAGTATTAGTGGGTGGGGCCAGCGATACTATTTCTCAACAGGAGTTGAAAAAGCTAGTTGGAAAGGTTCCTGC
>SKGZ01000293.1 GCA_007117175.1 Bacteriovoracales bacterium
AAACAGCCTATGATCAAAACCCGTAGTATCGCTTCTAAAAGATCACCGGTCAGTGGCCTTTGTTCAGTGAGTGAAAAGTTGACTCTCAAAAGCTTTTTAGACCAGTTTGCCCCTGAGTTCATTCATCCTCAAGACTTTAATCTTTCAGAGTTTATCACTCACTTAAAATCTGATGATTGGCTTTGGTGTGAAACGCCTGCTTTTTCTTTTCATTATCCTTGGCAAAATCAAGAGCAGATTAAACTAGAGGTCAAAAAGTGTAAAATTGAAAAGATGACATTTGCTCATGGTAGTGAACTATCAGTTTATCCTTTTGATTTAGTGGAGCATCAGGTTTTTGACCTAACTCAAGCCAGCAAAGATTTGAGCAAGTGGGTGAATTCAATCTCGCTAGTGTGCTGAACAACTAGAGCACCCACCCTTACTTTTTTGCGCATTCACTTCTAATTGATCTATAAATGGCCATTGCCCATATTTTCTTCTTACATACTGCACAGCGTCAGAAAGCTCTAGAAACTCTTCTGCAGGTGTGATTTCTTTGAATTCCTCATCATACAGGCCCACTGTATAAAACTGGATCACACCCTCCGGGTCTTGTTGGCAAGGGCGTGCAGCTAGAGAAATCAATGCCTTATAGTGCTGCAATTGATAATAGCTATAATTCCAATTTTGCTCAGTTAACATAGTTCTTGTCATTTTATGCTAAAAATCTTAAACTGTCTTGGTTTTTGATCAACAGGAGTTTTTTATGGCCAAGGGTCCACGTGTAATTATTACTTTAGAGTGCACTGAAGCACGTAAAGAGGGAAAAAGTCCTTCTCGTTATAGCACTACTAAGAACAAGAAAAATATGCCAGAGAGGCTAGAGCTAAAGAAATACAATCCGTTCTTAAAGCGTCACACACTCCATAAAGAAATAAAATAATTTTTTGCTGAGTGTATCCCTTTCATCAACTTCATCAGTTTAGCCTCAATAGAGCTATCCTAAACTTCAATACTGACGAAAAAGTCTTGTGGGCCGATTTGGTTCATTTCAGCAGAGAATTAAACTTTCCATCCTTACAAGCAGATGCTGGTGCATTCATCAATTGGATGATTCCATTCTTGGGAAAAAAACTTAATATTTTTGAGTTTGGCTCAGGGTTTGGTCACAGTGCTTTTTGGTATTTTGCCTGCAACAAGTCTAGCTCTATTGATCAAGTTCATCTTACTGAACGACGTGAAGACTTAAGAGCATACTTTGAAAAACTTAATTGGCCAGATCAGTGGAAAAGAAAAATGCTGTATCATCAAGGAGATGGTTTAGTTTACTTGCAGCAGCAGTCACAAAAATTTGATATGGCGTTAATCGATGGACAAAAATCCAGCTATCAGCAGTGCTTGCAGATTTTGAGCGAGCAAATGAAGCCGGCAGGATTAGTTTTTATTGATAATATGTTTTGGAAAGGTCAAATTTTAGAGCAATCAGTCGCTCGCTCCACTCAAGCGTTAATCGATTTACATGAATGGCTTTTAACACAACAAGACTTTGAAGTCCTTTTCTTGCCAGTTGCTGATGGGGTGAGTGTTTTAAGAAAAAAGGCTATTTAAAGTTTTTTTGCTCTGAAGTCAGAGCACTGAAAAAATCCTTTGAGATAATCCACTGAAATTGTTTATCTTTTCTTCTGAGTACGTAAACTTGATTTAAATTTCCTTGGGCAGATGGAATTTGTGAGACAGGTCCAGTGAGTTGGAATTGATGAATTCTTTCTTTTTGGTCTTGAAGTTCTATTTCATATAAGGTCCTTTCAAATGAGTTCTGAATGGTTTGAGCAACTGAAGGTTCTGGTTCATCAATGATAATTAATGCTTGCTGTTTAGTGATCTGTGAAAGGTATTGCTCTGTTATTTGTGATTCAATAGGGCGGTCATTATGGTTGGTCCATTGCGAGTTTTCTCTTTGCAGTGAGAACAATAATTGATTAGCTTTTTTGAGCTGCCACCTCTTTATTCCATCCCATGTTCCGTGAAAGGGATTCCTTGAAAGAAAGTCAGACTGAGTCAGTTGAGATAAATAAGAAGGAATAGAGTTAATTTCGTAGATTGAGTGATGGAAAAGTAAATAGCTTGTATTGCTAATTGGATTATTAAGTCCAAAAGAAAGAGTTAAGTTTTCCTCTTCAGTGGTTTCAAGTTTGACTTTCAGCCATGGATTATCAAGAAGATAGTTGGATTTAGTGGCACTATCATTATGAAGTTCTCGATTGACCTTAATCGTTGCAAAAGTTTGAATGAGTTTTTTGATAAAATCACTTCGAGCTTCCAGTGGAGCAGTTTGTTCAAGAGCTTTTTCTCCCGAGCGATAGGACCAAACTCCGTCCTCAAATGAGAGTAAAAAGTAATCATTCTTATGTTCAATCTCTATTTTATGAAATTCAAAATCAGTCAGCAGATGAAAAGGTTGGTTAACCTTTCCCATGGAAATAGTTTTATTGCCACTGACATGATAATAGAGTTCGGTATAAAAACCTAAGATAAGAATGATTGCCAATAAGAGCAGAGTTGGAAGAGCACTTGTCCATTTATTCATATAGAATTTAGTTTAGTCAATGACAGGTTCACTAGTCTAGTTTTTCTTCAAAATCTTCCAGTTTAGGAGCTTCAGAACTTGACTGTGATGTTGATTTTTCATCGGAGTCTTCAACCAATGAAAGTTTCTTTTCACCATTAACAGCTAAACCGTCAATAGGGTTTAAAGACTGTAGGAAGTGCCTTAATAACGTTCGATCTCCATATTGATGATAGAGAAATCGAGCTTGAATACGATATTGAATTTTATTAGGAGAGATAATTCTGCTTTTCATTGAAATATTTCTCACATGGGTCACTTCTGCTTGAATGGTAAAAGAATTCGGTATCAAGAATTCTATGACGATTGTTTGTCCTGGAGAAAAGTAAGAGTGACTAAAAATAAGAATTTCATCACTGTTAACTTCCGTAAGATAGGTGAGTCCAAAGCTGTAATCAGGTCTAATTCTTTCAATAGAAGCTCTGGCTTTTTTGAGTTCTAATTGTTCTTTACTTTCTTCATTGATAGCAGTGACATTTTCTTCATCTGATTCTGATTTTTCTTTTTCCTCTTGAGCAAGAGAATTGATCTTCTCATAATAGTTTTTGACAGCTTTAGTTTGTTCTTCGTTCTGGCAGTGATTAAGCGTTGCCTTAATTTCAGAACTTAAACTCCACAGATTAAGACTGATTCTTTTGAGATTAACTAGATTGGAGATTTTACCAAAAATCGCGGCCATAATTGATTGTCTCATAAAATAATCATGTTGGGCATTGGGGCAAAAAAATCTCAGCATTGCCTTTTATTGTCTTACAATTGATTGTAAGTAGTTGAAAGTAAAAGCTAGGCAGAATCTGCCGCCTGCTGTTGAGAGCAGAAAGGCCAGAGAATAAATGTGATCAGAAAGATTTTATTAACTTTATCAAGGAGTGATAAGTGATCAATTTGTTTAAGTATTCATTTGCACTGTGGCTGGCGTTCAGTACGCTACTGGCCTTCAGTTTTGAGGTGGAATCAGTGCCAGGAGAGTATGTCGTTAAGTTAAAGGATGGAGCGAGTTTGACTTCTTTGCAACAATTTGCAGAAGTGCAAGAGGTGAAGGCCATCCCTACTCGTTTTGGACAATTTGCCAAAATCAAAATGGATTCACAGTTTAGTGAAAAAAGTGTTTCTCTTTTAGCCAAGAGTGCAGAAATTGAATATATGGAGCCTAATTATATTTATCGTATTTTAGGTTTTGAAGAAAAAGATTATCGCCCTCTTAAAAATCTATTAGCTGGAAGAGAAAACTCACATCGACCTGTTGACCCAAGATTTGGAGAATTATGGGGATTAGAAAATACCGGAGAAAATGATAGAGGAAATGCATTGGCCGGAGAAGATATCAATGCTCTTCAAGCTTGGCCACTGACGATGGGAAGCTCGGCTATTAAAATTGCTGTCATTGATACTGGTATTGATTATCACCATAATGATTTACACGCCAATCTTTGGGTCAATGAAGATGAGTTAAATGGTACTCCTGGCGTTGATGATGATGGCAATGGAGTGATTGATGATATTTACGGTGCCCGTTTTATCGGTGGAGTTGCCTCTGGCGATCCAATGGATGGTAATGGCCATGGTACTCACTGCGCAGGAACCATCGGAGCTGTTCACAATGAAATTGGAGTCGCTGGTGTGATGAAAGATGTAGAGATGGTTGCGGTGAAATTTTTAAGTGATAGTGGTAGTGGATCTTTAGATGATGCTTTAAGTGCTATTAATTATGCGCTTGATCTAGAAGTGGATATTATGTCCAACTCTTGGGGAGGCGGGGGATTTTCTCAAGCCTTATTTGATGCCATCAGTGCCGCCAATGAGGCAGGAATTGTTTTTGTGGCCGCTGCTGGCAATAGTTCTAGCAATAATGATGTACGCCCTATGTATCCTGCGACTTATCAAGTTGATAATGTGATTTCTGTTGCTGCTCATCATTCAGGTGGTGCTCTGGCAAGCTTTAGTTGCTTTGGCCCTAACACGGTTCATGTGGCTGCTCCAGGGCAAAATATTCTCTCAACAGTTCAGAACAATGGCTATCGCTCTTTTTCTGGAACTTCCATGGCCACTCCTCACGTTGCTGGAGTAGTAGGACTTTTACTGTCAACAGAGCCTGAATTAAGTCCGTTAGAGATTCGCGATCGTTTGATTCGCACTTCTGTTGAATCAGACTTTTTAGCCTCAAGAATTGTTTCTGGGGGTAGGGTTGATGCCTATCGCGCGCTGACTAATGAGAGAAATGTGCGTGAACTTCCTCATCCTGATGCTTGGCAAGAGCTGATTTTAGATGAGCCCTTTGATATGACCAATTATGCTCCCAATATGGATGAAGTTCTCAATGTTTCACTGCCTGAGGGAGCAGCTTTTGTTGAGTTTCATTTTGATGAATTTAACACCGAAGCAAATTACGATTATTTCCAAGTTCTCACCGAGGACGGTCGGGTATTATGGACATTAAGTGGTATTAATCATGGCTATACATCTCCGGCCATTAGAGTGGAGGGTAATATCCAACTGCGCTTTGTCAGTGATCACTCAGTTGAGCGTTCAGGGTTTATTATTGAGTCAATAAGAGTTAATGATACTATTGTTGTTGATTAATTCATTATTCAGGGAGGAGAGTTCTTTCTCCTCCCTTTTATTTTCGCTACAATAATATCCATGACCATTGATTACTCTCGATCTAAAAAATTACGGGCCGAATATTTGGCCAAGCACTTGGAAAAGTTATTTCCCAAAATGCCTATTCCTTTGGACCATACTGATCCCTATACATTGTTGATTGCGGTCTTGCTCTCTGCTCAATGCACTGATGAGCGGGTTAATCAGGTGACTCCGCAACTTTTTACCAAGGCCATCACTCCACAGCAAATGGTGAAATTATCAGTGGAACAAATTCAACAGATCATTCGCCCTTGTGGATTGTCTTTGCAAAAAGCGAAGGCCATCCACCAGCTTTCAAAGATCTTGATTGAAAAGCACAACTCACAGGTCCCCGCGAACCTCGAGCAATTAGAAAGTTTGCCAGGAGTTGGCCATAAAACCGCTTCAGTGGTGATGGCCCAGGCCTTTGGTGAACCCAGTTTCCCAGTGGACACTCATATTCATCGATTGGCGCAAGCTTGGGGACTGAGTAGTGGTAAAAATGTGACTCAGACTGAAAAAGATCTGAAAAAACTTTTTGCTAGAAATTTATGGAATAAACTTCATTTGCAAATCATTTTTTATGGTCGACAATATTGCACAGCGAGGCAATGTGATGGACAGAGCTGTCAGGTGTGCCAATTATTTTTTCCTAACAGAAAGAAACCTAAACAAATCAAGAGGGCCTAAGGATGATGGTCAAGAAGAGTGAAAAGTCCATGTTGATGGAGATGGTTTTTAACCTGATCTTACCTGTAGTGGTTTTAAATAAAGGTGGTGCGTACCTAGGAGATGAAGGGCCTTTCTGGGCTTTAATGATTGCTTTAGCGCTGCCATTTGGTTATGCCATTTATGATTATCGCCTTTATCAAAAAGTTAATATCTTTTCAGTATTAGGTCTATTAAATGTTCTTCTCACTGGAGGACTTGCCCTAATGGAAACCGAAGGGATCTGGTTTGCGGTCAAGGAAGCGGCCATGCCTTTGGCCATCGGTCTATTTGTACTCTTTACTGCTTTTACTCACAAGCCCTTAGTGAAAACATTAATTTTTAATGATGCTCTTTTAAATATGGATAAGATTACCCAGAGTATTGAAGAAAAAAAATTAGAAGCTCAAATTGAAAAGCTTTTTCGCAAGTCCACTGTGTATCTTGCAGGCTCCTTTTTTCTTAGCGCAACCTTAAACTATGCATTGGCCAGGATGATTTTTGTGGAAATCCCACGAGAGGTGAGTAAAAACGAAAGGGCTAATCTGATTAATGAGCAAATCGCACAAATGAACTGGATGAGTTATATTGTGATTCTGGTTCCTTCCCTGATTGTCACTGGCACTTTAATGTGGTGGTTTTTCAAGCGGCTGACTCAATTAACAGGCTTTGGCTTTCAAGAGATCATGCGAGAAAATCTACAGTGAGTATTCAGAAATGAGAACCTTGCAATTCGTTCCCAACTTGCAGTGGTTTGATCAGCATTACCCTAACATTAAAACTCTTCTGTTTGACATGGATGGCACCTTGATTGATTCGGAATACTTACATGCGGTCTGCATTGCTAAATTATTTCAACATCTCAATCTTGAAATCAATTTAACAGGTCAATGGGATTTACAGTTTAAGGGACAAGCTGATGTGCAAACCTATCAAGTTCTTAAAGAAAAATATTCTTTGAGTTTGCCACTGGAAGAATTTTTAAATCTTAAAAATCATTATTGCGTGCAATTATTATCCCTGTGTCGGCAAAAAAGGATTCAATTGTATCAAGATGAATTAATTCAATTAATTTTAGATTTTAAGAAACGTGATCTTTCAGTAGCACTTGTTACGGCCAGTGAACGAGCGGTGATGTTAGAGTGTCTCAAAGGCTTTCCAACAGGATTATTTAATCTTACTCTAGCTCGTCAGGACACCGAACGCACCAAGCCTCATCCCGATCCCTATTTACTGGCCATGAAACAACTCAAGGTGTGCGCAGAACAAACCCTTATTTTTGAAGACTCAATGACAGGATTAAGCTCTGCTAGAGAGAGCGGAGCAAAATTTTTACGAGTAGACTGGTTTAATCAAGAGAATTTTAAACTTAAAGGGCAACTGCAGGAGTTAGGCGAGTTGCATCTATAAACTCGTCAAGATTGTAAATGCGATCTCTGAACATGAGAACTCGGTGATTGGCCTGATCTTGATTAAAGGCCTGTCTACTCAGACACTCATCTTTAATCCACTGGGGTAGTTTCTCCCAGCTCTGATCAGCTTCGAGCTTTAAAATTCTTTTATTGAACATTAAATAATAGTGGGGTGTTTGGCTCATGTTTGATCCCTCCTTAGATCATGCTCTTATTAATTGTCTCACGAATGATTGTCCTGTCAATGCAAGGTAAGAATTGACTAGAATTTACCTTGAGTTTTAAGTGCAGCTCAGCTTAGAATACAGTTAAATTTCAAGGAGTTATTTGCTATGAGCTTGATTTTAAAGCAGTTCTTTTCACTGTTAAAATTATTAAATTCAGAGACTGGTCACTATCAGATTGCCAGCGGACTTGCCTTGGGTTTTGTTTTAGGACTCTCTCCCTTTTTTTCTTTGCAAGGATTTCTACTGATTTTAATTTTATTATTTTTTCGCGTGCAGATGGCAGCGGCTTTGGTTTCGGCCTTCTTTTTTTCTTTCATCGCTTTTTTACT
>SKGZ01000195.1 GCA_007117175.1 Bacteriovoracales bacterium
CCTTGGGAATTCTCCGAGAGCTTTCGCAAGAGATAAATCATTGATATTAGATGAAAGATTTAGGCAGGCGATTTAGATAAAAATATTCCGAGAAATAGGGGGTTGACCCGCTTTTTTGGGCGTTTGGCAACGCACACGAGTAGAGTTTAGTCTTTTTGGTTATTCATTTTACCACTTTTCACATGAAAACCAAGTCCGTTCAGATCTCAAAACAAAGCGAGAAATGGAGCACTAGGAACACAACTGACAAGAATGTCTGTCACCCACTGTCAAAGTCTAGGCCCATGCTAAGAGACTAATCACCCTATTTCAATGATTTAGACCTTGCTCATCCTTGGTTTCTTGATTTGTCGTACAATAACCCTATGGGAAAGAAATACAGCGATATTAGCAAAGTCCAAAGACAGCAAAAGATCTATAATATTCTGAAATCAAATGGATCAGAAAAGGGTATGAGTGTCTCAGCAATTCATCGCTACCTCACTCGGGCAGATATCAATGTCAGTCAAAGAACGGTGGCCCGAGACTTAGATGAAATGTCACTCACTCATAAACTACAATCCACTGAGTCTATTCCTGTGCGCTTCTATACCAGTCCTGACTTTGAACCAGACTACCAACTCAGCTTTAACCCTGAGCAATTACAGATGATTTTCTTGGCCTTGCAAACACTGAGGGTGCAAAGCTCAGACTTTATCAAAAATCTATGCCTACAAACAGAGATCGCACTTTTGGCAAAATTACCTAATGGAACCATCGCCGACGCTGAGGACTTAAAAGAATTAACATTGGTCACCCCTACGGTCAGTGGCCTTGGCGCAAATATCGATCATGAGAACTTCAAACTAGTGATGACGGCATTGCGTGAAGCAAGAGTGATTGAATGTTTGAATCACTCTCCTTATCAATCCCATCAGCAACAGCAACGAAAAAGAATATTCTCCCCACTTTTACTGCAAGTCATTGGCGCTGATAGCTATCTCTTTGTTCACGATCATCATTCTCAATCTAATAAAAAAGTAAAAGTCTCACGACTCTCTCAAATTCGACTACTTGATGAAAAGGTCAATCCCAAACATCGAGGGCAGCTAAGAAATCTCGAGCAACTGGTAGGCAGCTATGGAGGCACTGACGAGCAGTGGTCACACTACTCAATTCTTTGCACACCTGCTATGGCACAACACTTTCGAGAAAAGAAATTTCATTCCCAGCAAGAGATTACTGCTGAAGGTGAAAATTTTCGCATCTCTTTTTATGCCAACCACGGAGCGGAAATCATCCGCTATCTCGCAGGCTTTGGTGACAATATTCTGGAAATTTCGCCAGCAAGTGTGAAGCAGCAAATTGAAAACATCTGGCGCTCTGGACTAAAGGTGGCCTAAAACTCTCCATGGACACTCACCTTCTTACACTAAAAAAGGTGTTCTTTCTTCATGTAAAAATGATGGCGTCACTTTTGAAATATGGACCGTCAGCTCAAGTGCATCCTCTTTTAAAGGCAGCCCTAGGTCACGGTAGCAATTATCATCATAGAGCAAGGCTAGTAAATCAACGTATTGTAGAGCGCATCCCATCTGTCTTAAATCGCTCACTCTGGGGCGTCTATCCTTTCTATTTTCTACACGCCTATTCATCCCACTCAATACCACAACGGGTATATTAAACTGCTCAGAAATGAGTTTTAACCCCTTAAGGATTTCCTTACTATGACTTCGCTTAAAGTTCTGACGACCTCTAGGTCTCATATACTGTAATAAATCTAAAATTATTATTGAATGTTTATTTAAAGATGACCTTACTTTATCAAGAAAGTCGCAAGTAAACATTGGTTCCCAATACATAATTTCAATATGGCCTTGATTAACGAGGCTAAATTTTTCTATTCTTTGATTGATCTCTTCTGGCCTCAACACATTTGAAAGATATAGAGCATGGCCATTTTTTGCATGTTTAAGACAAAGTTTTAGCGCTATATTTGATTGTTCAGGTGTCAGTCTTGCTGCTAATACGCTCAGCTTAGAAGATTGAATAAGAAAGTGTAAATCATCTATGCTCGCAATATATTTCATCAGGGTCTTTCCAATTAAATTAACATTAATTATTTTGTGTCATGCTAATTTCTCTGTTTCTTTTCATGATGAAAATTTCCATGTTCATCCACATAGGTTATTTCATCATTAAGTGATTCCCAAGCTAAGTCCAATAAGTCTCTATTGGTAAGCTGCTCATCCTTCGCACTGGTTTTTCTCAAGAAGTCATCAATGTCTTTCTGAATTAAACAAGGCATTGCTTCTCCGACAGTGAGAATATAATCTTGTTTAGGACAAAAACTCTTAATCTCTAAAACTACCTTTTTTTCTACGTCATAAACAATTTCATTATCCTGCCAACAGATATGAAGTGATTTTTTATCTGATAATTCACTGCAAACGTGAAACATATAACCGTTGAATTCACCCAACTTTGCTTTTTCAATCAATCGTGTTAATTTTTTTTCCTCATCATTCATCTTACAATAAGCCTTGTTTAGTCTAGCTTTTTCTTTCCCAAAAAGGATGGCGTACCTTTGACTATAATCGAGACGGTGGACAAAAACTGTCAACGCTGACCAGCTCTAGAAATCGGCAGTAGGCGTTGGCCAGTTTCATCTGGGCGGGGCTTTGGCACTGGGGTCCAAAGATTTCTCGATTGGCCACCATGATAAATGAGCATTGCGCTCGACTGACCGCCACATTGAGACGATTGGCCGAATAGAGAAAGTCCATTCCCCTAGGGCAATCCTGGGCACTAGAGCTGGTGACTGAATAAATCACAACAGCGGCTTCGCGCCCTTGAAATTTATCCACTGTGCCGATTTGCACTCCCTCTGGCAAGGCATCCTTTAACCTTTGCACCTGAGCATTATAAGGAGCAATCACCATAATGTCAGAAAGGTCCAAAGTTTTGCTTTCTAATTGTTTTTTGCCATGATTAAAAATCTTAGCAAGATGCTCCACTTGCACTAACTCATTGACTAATTGGACGATGAATTTCACCTCTTCCATGGAGTAATTAGAATTTCCTGAGTGACTCACCTCTTTGTACATCAAAGGCTTGAGATCACTGGGCCCTACAATCACTTGTCCTTCATTGCCAGCAGTGGCCTTGAGTCTATTTTCATAGAACAACTCACTGTTAAAACGGCAAATCTCAGGGTGCATTCTAAAGGTTTTAGCTAAGAACAAACCTTGCTCCGCAGGGATGGTGGCGTTATCACCTTGAATGAACTCCAGGGCAGAAACTTCGGCTCCGTCTGGGTGAGAGGCCTGAATGGGTTGTTGTAATTGCTGGCAATCACCTAAGATGATCAAGTTCTTTGCCGACCTTGAGACGGCAATCAAATTGGCCAAACTAAGCTGCCCGCCCTCGTCGATGAATAGATAATCCAGGGTTTGCTCCATGGCGTCTCGGGCAAAGAGCCAACTAGTGGCACCTATTAAGACGGGATGCACATCGGCGGCCAGTTTTTCGCAATCCTTATTTTGAGTGGTGTATTGATAATGACCAAACTGAGGTTTTTCTTTAACTTTTTGAATCACGGTGAACTGACCTGCTAGTAATTTTTGACAAGAGTCTAAGAGCCCACTAACAACCTTATGACTAACGGCACACACTCCGATCTTCTTACCTTTTTTTAACAGCGATTCAATCATATGACTGGCAGTATAGGACTTACCCGCTCCCGGTGGTCCTTGAATGGCCAAATAGGAATTCTTAAGGGCCGCGGCCACCGCGCAAGCATGGGTTACCGGATCTATTTCTTCAGGTGCAATCAATGAAACCTCTGAATCAGGTGGACGCCTTTGTAAAATATCTTTGATGGCCTTGTAACGATTTCCACTTAATGAATTTTCAATGATCTCTTCACAAACTTTTAGAGTACTAACTTCCAATGGTTTGTTAGGCACACTTGATTGTTGAAAAATGGCATGGGGGTGTCGATCATTGGCGGCAGCAACTTTAGTAATAGTGATGGTGCGACCCAGAGGGTTAAAATCACTCACTGTCCCCACTTTCTCTTTTTCACCCATGGCAAAAATACTATTTCCGATGCGAAAATCTGCTTCTTGGGAGGGATAACGATAAATATCTGTAAAGACCTTGCCCTTACCTTGGGGGGCAATTCTTTGATGAAGCGTCAAACCGGCTAGCCCTGACTTATCCTCAAGTAGTTCCTGCTCATTCATTTCCTCTAAGCGAAAGTACTCCCAACCATCAACCTTATCTTCTCTCCGATAGAAACCCACTAGATCCGCCAATAAAATCTTGACCTCTTCTTCTGACGTGAGTTTATTCTTTGGCGCTGAATCAACATCAATTGCTGCCAGCAGCTTTTCTTTAACTTTATTGATTGTTTCATCTCTTTCACTCACCTGCTCACTAGCCTGGCCATCTTGCACTGGCGGTCTGGCAATCTCATGTCCTTGCTCAATGGCCTGTTGTCTTTTGCTCTCCAACCACTGGCGCAGATAATAAGTGGAGTCAGTATCATCACGATTATAGCGCTCAACCGCCTGTTTCATTTCCTGAGTGATGTGATGAAAGCGACTCAGTTCTAGGTTGTGTTCCAAGGCCCTCTTATGAACAATCATCTCATTTAATGCAATCTTTCTTTGATAATCTGTGAAGATTTCTAGATCCTTCAGTGAATAACTTTCCACACTGGCCCTGATCCCTTGGCGAACAATACTATACAAATCCACAAATTTTTGTGCTCGCAATAATTGATCCAACTCTTCTTGATACAAACTATAGACTTGCGCCAGCTTCTTCATCGCCCCAGTTTCGTAGCTGGCGTAATGGTAAATATGAAAATCAGGATAATCGGCCTTGCGCTTAAGAATAAACTTCATCAGCGACTCAAAGGCCTCTTTTTCTTGAGCTGGATTGCTGGCCCAAAATGCTTGATACTGCAGTTTAGCATTTTCCAAATAGCTCACACCCAATAGATACTCCAGTCCTCGTGGTCCCACAAAAGTATCTCCTTCAATATCAAAGAAAAGATCACCTTCATTGGGTTCAGGCAGGCGACTCAAGCCCCGGCCTTGTTCAAAGGGCATAAACTCATCAACTGGCACGCCACTCTCTCTAGCCTGCACCTGCACTCTGGCCTGTTCCTTGGCCGCTTGCAGGAAATTAAAATTGCCTTTAGCCGCTAGTTTCTTAAACTCAGCACTGTCGGCACTGGCCAGTGCCTTCATGGTGTGAATGCCAATGGACTCTAACTCCTTTCTTTGCGACTTTTGAATATTGGCCACCAAACTCAGATGATCATCATCACGTCTTCTCTTGAGGCAACTCTCCCACCAGCGACAAATATCACAATGAGTGACCGGCTCGGGATAGGCGTTAATCTTTCCCAGAGCTACCAGTAATTGATTGCGAACCAAGCGGTAATAGGCCTGATACTCATCAACTCGGTAAATCTCTTCACCAAAATCATTTTGCTCCCCAGGGGTGATCACCGCCATCTCTTCAGGCATCAATCCCTGAATCTGACTGAGCATCTCAGAGTATAAGCACAGCTGCATAATTGAGCCCGCCTTGGTCTGTCTGGAAAGCTTAGTGTCCATCACCATATAGCTAAAATCACCCAGCTTAGAGGGGGTACTCACCTTCTTTAGAATATCACTGCGACCGTACCAGCCCTCTAGCTTGAGTACACCTTGGGTGATGATATCCACCCCACTTTTCATCAGCTCAATGGTTTTCTGATAACCGTCTTCTCCATCGGCTACCTCGGCACTCTCAAAGCTTAGCCCCTGCTGTTGCAAGAATTGAACATAATTTCTCTCGTGCTCAAAACCACGCTGCTGCATCACTTTTAAATGGGGATTATTATAATCAGGTGCTTTTAATTGATGGTTGGCAACACCCGTGTCTAATTCAGTCAGCCTTTTACAGTTTAAAAAACCGTTGATGTCTCCAGCCGAGAGAACATACTTATCACCTTTTTTTTGCATAATCTACTATCGGTACAAGTCACTTGGAACTAAAGAAATCCTTTCTAATCACTATCAAGTTTTATTAAAACACTTTTTAATTTTGAGTTAATGATTTTGATAATCTCATCCAATTGATAATTATCAAGCTTGTTCATTCTTATAAAGTTTTTCCAGAGGTTAAGAAAAGGTTTTGAATTTTCAGCAATAGCTCTTAGTTTTGTTCCCCTATTTGCCGTGGTTTCCTTAAGCGCCATGCGCAGTAAATCATCATCCAGTATACCATCTTTAATCATTCTATAGCAGTCATAGAAATCTTTCATTCTGCTTCCTAATTCTCCATGATAAAGAATTGCTTCTAATTTTTCAGAGAAGATATATTCCGCCGGATATGCCAATAAACTAATACTCTCTTCAAATAGAGGATCTTTGGTTTTTAACAATGTTACCTCAAGAGTTCGCGGCCGAACAATATCTCCAACTCCAATATCAATTGAAACTTTATTTTTAATTTGCCCCAACTCTGCCTGTACGGAGATTCTGTAACCAGGGTATTTTTTATGCTCAATTGATAATTGCGATACCCGCATTAAAGAAAACAGCAAACCATCACCAACCTTAACGGCACTAATCTCTCTCATCATGCTTTCAATATCATTCATTCCTGCGTCAAGCTGGTTTAAAAGAAAATCAATATCCTTTGTCTCCCTCTCAAGTTTAATAAACTGAGCGAGGCACATCCCCCCCTTGAAAATTAATTTATCAGCATACTTAGATTTTGCAACTCGAACTAGAAACCTTTCAAGAAGCAGAGTCTCCAAAAGCGAGTTGAATGGAATATTCTGTTTTTTTGAAATATTTTTTAACTTTTCTTTAATACTCTGCTCTATACTTTGATTCATACCGTAAGTGCCCTTATATATCCACTAACTTTGGAAGCACGAAGCTCTCTTATATATTGACTCATTTTATTAAAGTCTGGTTTTCCTGTTGCTCCTTGTAGATAAAGCTTAAGTGCTTTCATTGCAGTTTCAAAGCTAAGAAGTCGAAATGAATCAACAATAGTTCTCTCTACATCAAAGATCTTAACTTTGATTCCACTCATCTCGACTTCTTGCACCCCAAGCTTAATATTCCTCATTCTAACAATATTGGTCATGGGGAACTTTGCTTTTGAATTATTGTAGTGAACAGCAATCCAAAAATTTCTCATGACTTCATCTGTCAGCCCATAATAAACAAGAGCTGAGGTTAGACAGATTATTCCTCCATTAATATTACTGGCAGCTATGGCCAGATCCTCCCAATGATAGTCTGATTGCGTTGACTGGTAATCAGTCGAACAATACACTCCTCTGGCAATTCTGTTAAGTTCCCCTTTTTGCACATAATAACTAAGCATTCTCTTGGAAATCCCAAGTCTTACCGCTTGAGTCGTCGTAAATGATGGTAGTTTTGCTAGATTTTCTAGTTTCTTGTTCATGTTACTAATCTACCCCTAATGTTAAAAATGTGGGTCAATGGGTACATTATAGCACTGACTCCACGAAATGTAAACTAATACCCACGTATTTGCCTAGCGAGGGCTTCAGCTAACATAAATTAAGGACTAAGGAGTCACTATAACCCCTTTAGGGGGTTAGTGTATCTATAGCTTTTTTTAGAACCAGACACATCTCTAATCTTTTTAGTAAGCTTCCTTGTTTCTGAAGTTTTGAGCAATGGAAGCTCTCCTGAGTTCGACACTACCTTTTAATCTTCAGACCTAAACCCTTTGCAGCTGGGGTTTGAGGTGACTTTTGATTAAGTGACTGGCCTACAATGCATTGCGTATTGGCCTTC
>SKGZ01000182.1 GCA_007117175.1 Bacteriovoracales bacterium
ATCTTAAAGAAAGAGGGTTAAAGTGCTTTCATACCAATGAAGTCAGTGAATCCATGCTTGCGGGCTATGATCTCATTGTCGTTGGAAATACCGTGAGTGGCTCTTCTGATGAAGCGATATTAATTGAGAACTGTGGCCAACCTTATACATCATTTCCTAGTTTATTGGGAGGATTGATTTTACGAGATCGACAAGTGATTGGAGTAGCTGGGACTCATGGAAAAACGACAACATCCTATTATCTTACCCAGATGCTGCAAAGTCTGGGACAGGACGTTGGATTTCTAGTTGGAGGTGTTCTGGACAGCGGAACCTCTTCTCACTTAGGGCGATCACCATACTTTGTGATTGAATCTGATGAGTATGACTCTAGTTACTTCCAGAAGTTTTCTAAGTTTCGCCAATATCAAATTAATCATTTATTGCTGACATCGCTAGAGTTTGACCATGCAGATATTTTTAATACTTTAGTTGATATTGAACAACAGTTTCACCCCATCCTTTCGGATCTGTCTAGCTTGATTTACAACCAAGATTATGAAGGAGCTCAAAACATTGCTAGAGAATGTCAGAACAGTAATGACTCTGTCATTGTTCACAGTTTTGGACTCAAGAGCTTTTACGGGCCGAGAGAGATCAAGGTCAAAGATGCCAAAACCTACTTTAGTATCTTGTTAGGGGGGGAACTCACCTCATTTGAAACCAATATCATGGGAGTTCAAAATATTCTGAACTTAAGTATCTGTATCTTATTTTGTCACCAAGAAGGATTTGCAACTTCTGCTATTCAAGCTGCGGTGAGCACATTGAAAAATGTAAAAAGACGTCAAGAAAATCGAGGAAAGTATGGGAAATTGCATGTGATTGATGACTTTGCCCATCACCCTACCTCTGTTTCTTTAACTCTTGACGCTATTCAAAAGTCTTATCCTGGCAAGAAAATCTTCATTGCCTTTGAAGCTGTCACATCAACAGCTCGCAGTAGTGCTTTCCAAGAGGAATTCTCTCGCTCTTTTGCTGGCGCAGAGTGTGTTTATGTTCTTAATCCTCAGTTAGCGACCAATGCAAAGAAATATGATGATCTGAACTATCAGCAATTGACTGAGGACTTATGTTCTCAAGGGATTAGGGCGCATCAGATTTTTGACCTCAAGGAATTACGGGCCCATCTTGATAAAATTAAAAATCAAGATGATGTTTTTGTCGTCTTTAGCAATAGGACGGCATTAGGGTTATGGGAATGCTCAGATTTTCTTTCAAAATTACATTGATACTCATTTTTCTCAGTTGCGAGAGCTTCGCTAAAGAAGGAAAAGAACAAATTCCTAAGTTTGATGAATACTTGCTAGCGTTAAAAGAATTTAAAAAACAAGCCTGTCAGAAAACGGATGAGCAAAGTTATAAAGATTTACTCAGCGAATATCGAGGCAGAGGGTTTTATCTTCCTCGAAGAGACAAAACTCTCGATTTGATATCTTTGCGCCTGGGGCTAAAACTTCTTGATGAAAAGATCGAATGGTTGGAGCAAACTGAAAAAAAAATAAAGAAAGGTATTGATCGCAAGAGCATTGATCACTCATTAGAGCAATTAGAATCCATAATAGATCAGCTATTACAGTTAAAGTTTCAATTCGAAAAACATAAAGTCAAAAAAGCAGTTTTAGAAGGACAACAGAAGCGAATTCAACTCCATCAGCAGTGGAAAAAACTCAGTGAGAAAATATTTTTTCTTAAAAATTTTAATTTCCCTACTGATCACTTAAAGAATAGAGCGGATTACGAATCTTTGGATGAGCAAAAAGAAACGATTAAAAGAAATCTCATCTTCACCAAAAGAAAAATTTTGGAGGATGGAGCGAGTGAGAGCGATGGTAGTGGCAGTGACTTAATGCTTCGAAGCGTTTTTGATTCAATACAATTACAATTTCCAATTAAAGAAAATTTTCTATCAGATCAGCTTCGCTCTGACCTCGATTGGTTTCTAAAATCCCTTAAGTCCTACTTAAGAAAAAATAACGACCAAAAGATACAAAAAAGACATGGGCATTGGTTAAGCCGTGTTAGGCAGCATCGTGAATACTACAATGGCCTTCTACTGATGCCCCCACAAAAACGAAGACAAATTGCCCTGCACTCTTATCATGCGCAACGTAATATTAGTGATTTTAATGATCAAAAACAGTTAGCGACTTACCTTTTTTGGCAAGAAAAGAGTGAAGCTATGCAAAAAATATTTGCTTTAGACTCTTTGCTTTTACATGAGGTGGGAAGAGTTGACCCCACAGGCCTAGAAAGATTGGACGTTCTCAATGTCTTTATCAATCGGGTGAACTTAGAACCCTTTAATCACTTAGCTCCACAGCAAGCTCTGAGGGTTTTATTGGACAGACAAAAGAGTCCAGCTTCAGCAAAATGGCTAAATACTTTACTTCGACGTGGTGAGTTCTCTTTTACCTATTTCTATATTCCATCCAGTTATCATCTTTATTGCCCTGATATTTACCCTGGAATTAATAATTTAAGAAAAGAAAATTATCGGCTCATAAAGCAAAGTCTTGCACAGCAAGAAAGAGATTCAAAATTAATTGGATACTTTTCTCGAGTTTCAATGCTGGGGCGAATTGATATGTCATCAGTTTGGACTCATTGGTCTGATCGCAGTGAGCGGCCAGGGAGTTTAATTAGAGAACAGTCTTCGTCAGTACTCAAAAAGGCACTTAAAAACGGCAATTTTCGTTATTATTACCATTTTCTTTATCAGGGTGAACAGCATTGGGTTATCGAGATCCAAGAGCAAACCTACGTGATGAAAGGTCGTTTACAGAGTCCAATCTTTTACCATTACCGTAATCCCCATCTTTTTCGATTTTTTCGCCTTGTTTCAACAGATTAATTCTTGCTGAATTTGTCACAATTCGTTATAAGTGAACCTTCATACTATTTTAGCAAAGGATGGTTGTGATGGCAGGAAATTATCTTTTTACCTCTGAGTCCGTGACTGAAGGACACCCAGACAAAATAGCAGACCAAATTTCAGATAGCGTTTTAGATGCTTTTCTTGCTGGTGATCCAACTTCTAGGGTGGCTTGTGAGACGATGGTCACAACAGGTTTAGTTGTTCTGGCGGGTGAGGTGAGTTCAAAGTCACAGGTCGACTTTCAAGAGGTGGTGAGAAATCGCATTCGACATATTGGTTATGATCACTCAGACAAGGGCTTTGATGCCAATACCTGCTCGGTGTTAGTCTCACTTGATAAGCAATCACCTGATATTGCAGTAGGGGTAGATGAAGGTACTGGTCTTTTTAAAGACCTTGGAGCAGGTGATCAAGGCTTGATGTTTGGTTATGCTGTTAATGAGACTGATCGCTTGATGCCATTGAGTATCGACCTTTCTCATCGACTTTCTCAGAGATTGAGTGCGGTACGAAAAAGCGGGACTTTGCCTTTGCTGCGACCTGATGGAAAAACACAAGTCTGTGTGCAGTATGAAAATAATCAGGTCAAAAGAATAGAGAGCGTCTTGGTTTCCACTCAGCACTCAGAAGAGATGAAACATTCAGATGTGGTCGCTGCAATGAGAGAAGAAGTGATTTCAAAAGTTGTTCCCAGTGAACTGGTGGACTCTAGAACTAAGTTTTTAATCAATCCAACTGGCCGCTTTGTCATTGGTGGACCTATGGGAGACTGCGGATTAACTGGTCGTAAGATAATTGTTGACACTTATGGAGGGCACGGGGCTCACGGTGGAGGGGCTTTTTCAGGCAAGGATCCCACTAAAGTGGATCGCTCAGCAGCCTACGCAGCTCGCTATATTGCCAAGAATATCGTGGCCGCAGGACTAGCCGATAAGGCCCTTGTTCAAGTGGCTTATGCTATTGGCGTGGCAGAGCCGGTCTCATTTGCAATTCATAGCTTTGGAACGGCCAAGGTTGATGAGGAGTTAATTGCTCAAAAATGCCTCAGCTTGTTAGACTTTAGGCCAAAGTCGATCATTGAAAGATTGAATTTACTCAATCCGATCTATTCTGAGACGGCAGCTTATGGTCACTTTGGCAGGGAGCCTCAAGTGATTGGACAGGCAGAGGTCTTCAGCTGGGAAAAAACAGACTTAGTGGATGAATTAAGATCCTTATTGTAAAAAGGTAGAACGCCGGGGAAGCGCTGTGTCAACTTTGTATTTTTTTATCAAATACACCCCGTTTTGGGCCATCCCCTTATTTTTACTAAGCGCACAAATGTTTATTGTCACTTATCAACGAAAGAAGAAAAGATTATCTCAATATTTTTTTCTCGCTTCATTACTTTTTCTGATTTTTTTGGGTTACTATTATTGGGTAGGGGGGCCAACTCGAGCTGTAAGCGAGTTGCAATTATTCTTCAACTCTCTATAGAAGGTAGCAGTATCAGATGGAAGAAATGGAAGATCTTAATTTTTTACAAGAAAGTTACCACGAAAAATCAAAAAATTTTTCGGATGATCGTCCAATCCTATTTTGTGACAAGCCCAGGGTCGTTATTTTAGAAGATGATCAGTCTTTCGCTCTTACTCTGAAAATGTACCTTGAGCAAAAAATTAATGCAGAGGTTGTTGTTTATCATACCAGCTCTGATTTCATTGAAAGCCTTGGCTCTATCAAAGCCGATGAGCCTTTTTGTTTTTTAACTGATATCAGCCTAGGGGCAGGACATGATGGGCTTTTTTTACTGGATTTATTAACTGAAAAGAAGACTAATTTTTTCTCTTTAGCGATGACTGGATTTGCCAGCATTGAAACTGCAATCTCTGCCACTAAAAAAGGTGTTTTTCAATACCTTACTAAACCATTTGAGCTAGACTGGCTTGCGAAGTTAATTGTGGATGGCTTTGCCCAGGAGCTTAAGGTTTTTATTAAAAACGAAGAAGTTGGATTTGAGCAAAATTTCTCCCTTTCAAGTAAGTCCATAAGAACAAACGAGACCTCAAAGGTTGTTCTAGAACCAGTGGAGCAAAGCGATCAATTTTGCTCTATGATTGGTCGCTCTCTGCCAATGCAACAAGTTTTTGAGAGAATTCAAAAAGTTGCCAATAGCTCTTCGACTGTCTTAATTAGTGGAGCCTCAGGCACAGGAAAAGAGCTAGTGGTTAAGGCCATTCACCATCTCTCAAAGCGAGCGAAACACCCGCTGATTTCGGTGAACTGTGGGGCCATACCTGCCGAATTACTTGAAAGTGAGCTTTTTGGACATATAAAGGGCTCTTTCACTGGAGCTATTGCCAATCGTAAAGGACGTTTTGAACTCTCTGAGGGAGGGACGATTTTTCTTGATGAGATAGGAGATATGCCTAAAACTCTTCAAGTTAAGTTATTGCGAGTATTGCAAACTCGACAGGTCGAACCGGTAGGGTGTTCATCCAGTGTACCTGTGAATTGTAGGGTGATTGCAGCAACTTTATGGGACTTAGAGCAAGCAGTTGCTCAAGGTCATTTTCGAGAAGATCTTTTCTATCGTCTCAATGTGATTCCTATCCGTTTGCCTCACCTGAGTGAGCGTCGAGAAGATATACCACTTTTAATCAGTCACTTTCTTCGAAAATATGTGAGTGCAGATCAAAGTAATCTGATCGAGTTTTCAGTTAAGGCCTTTGATTTATTGCTTGCCTATGATTGGCCAGGCAATGTCAGGGAGTTAGAGAACATGATAGAGAGATTGGTGATTTTAAAAGGTGGGCAAATTATTATGCCCGAAGATCTACCGGCTAAGATTTACCAAGACAATCCTTTGACGAATATGAATTATAAAACTCTCTTTCAATTGCCAGACGAAGGAATTGAACTTAAGACAATTCTTTCTGAAATAGAAGACTCGCTTATTATTCAAGCGATGGATAGAACAAATGGCAATAAAAACAAAGCTTCTCAGTTACTGGGGCTAAACCGCACCACCCTGATCGAAAAAATTAAAAAGAAAAACTTGTCCGTATAACTTGGTTAAGCGTCAAAAAACTGCATTGGACTCTAGGTAAAATTTTCCAAATGGGAAAAAATTATCGCTTTAAATAAAAACCGCTGTACAATAGGGATAGATTTGCTAGGTAAGGATTGCTAGCAGGAAAAAAATGACAGGATGTGTGTGAAACAGTTTTTCCATTTTTTTATTCTCACTTTGATTTTTAACTGCAATAGTTATGGATTAAAAGTTGAACCTCAAAGTAACTATTTGCGTTTAAATCTGGCCAGTAAAAATAAATCTGACTTTACTATAAAGAAGCATGATCATTTATTACAAATATTGAGTTCAGATGAAAGTAAGCTTAAACAACTTTTTGAAGATCCCTATTTTCAATCACTACCGAACCAATACTTTGAAGAAGTCTCGTTTACTGCAAAAGATGAGAATGATCTAGCGCAGTTAAATTTAAAGTTAAGTTCAAGCTCAGTTGAATTATTTTCATTTTATAAGCAGGATCTTAAACATTGGATTGTTGATTTGTGGCGAATAAATAGCGATGAGGATCAGCAGCAAAAAGTAAGCAAAAAGACTGCTGCCATTAAAAAAGCACCTGCAGTAAAAGTAGAAAAAAAAGAAGCAAATTTTGTCATACCTAAAGTTAAAAAAACTGAAGTGGTGAAGACTAAAGAGTTGACTAAGAGAGACTTTCGCTATGGGGTTACATTTATTTGGGATGCAGATGCAGCACTGCCTAAGATTACTCAGGATATTAGTTTAAAGGCAAAGACGCCTGAATTTTTTTACCCGATCAAAGATCGAGAGCTAAAGGGTAATAATGAATTAGAAGCGCATTTACAAATGATCATTCAAAACTACCGTCAGGAAAAATTTGGAATGATGACTAAGGCAATTGATCTTTTCAGGGAGCAGTATGGCGACTCAACTCATGCTGAGCTCATTGCTTATATTGCAGCTTGTGCTCTTTTAAAAAGTCATATTAGGAACAATGATCGATCTATTCAGCTGACGGCTATTAAGCAATTACGTAAAATTGCAGCCAAAACAAGCTCCAGAGAGCTTAAAGTATCGATCGCTAGGTATGATCTCCAGTATAATCTTGATAATAAAAACTATATAGAATCAATTAAAGTGGCAAAAGGTTTATTGAAAGAAGGGGAGAAAGAAGGGAGTAATGAGATCATTCATAGATCAATTGAAGCAATTCTGTTTTCCCTTGCCAAGTTAAATCAAGTTGAGGCCCTCGAGAGATTTATGGACGAGGATATTGTTCGTTCTTGGACACAGAACCAGCAGTCTATCTCTTTTAAGTATTATTCATACTTGAAAAATTCAGATGAGGATAAGCTACTTAAGCATTTTCAGCAAAATGAAAAAAACATGCAGAAACCTATTGATTCAACTATTCTTTTTAATGTAGCGGAAGCATATTTTAGAAAATCAGAATACCGAAATGCCTTAAAATATTTTGATCAGTACCTTAAGGACTATTTTCATCAAGGAGCGGCTTCTCAGGCAAGGATAAGATTGGCTCTATGTTATGATCTTTTAGACAAAAATGAAGATCAGGTTTTAGCTCTTTATCGAAAAGCCGTAGATTTTGCCAGTGATCCCAAAGTGAGAGCTGAAGCCAAACTTCGTTATGTCGGATATAGTTTTAACAGACTCAAAAGCGTAAAAAAGGATGATCTTAACCAACTCGCTTTTTTGAACCTAACTCCAGAGGAGGAAAAAGCTCTTGATCCCAATCTTCGAAAAGCAC
>SKGZ01000032.1 GCA_007117175.1 Bacteriovoracales bacterium
AGAAAAACGCTACTCCCTCTCCCTGCCCACCCTGCTACACTCGGCTCACGCTGAAGATCAACCTTATTATCAAAAGATTAATAAAAATAATCGCTGCCTGATTGCCGGCTGGTTTTCGGTCTATGAAAATAACCTGTGTCGCCACCCTCTTAATCATCATCAAACCAAGCGAGCCTATCAAACCCGCAAGGGCGATCAATGCCACGGTAGTGGTCAAATTTTGTGCCAACCATTGCTTTTTGGTGATAGCATTTGTGTTCCCCCCGAAGAGCAAAAATACAATCAAGCTTCACTCAATTGCTATCAAGAGTTTATGGAGCAAAAAAATAAAGACGAAATCCTGGGTGAATTAATTAATAAGATCAACCAGGGAGGGCCAGAAGCTGATGAATTTTATGAATTACTTAATACCATTTTAGACACCTGTGCTTGTGAAAAAAATGAGTATATTAATGATCAATATGCCTACCGTATTCAAAGTGATTTAACCTGTCCTAGTTTACTACTGCAAATGAATCAAATCATTCAAGCCGCTCGTGCAGCAAGTTCCTGTGTCATTTTTGGTACTGATTTTTCCACAGGAATAACAAAAGTTGAGGAATTCTTCGATCATATTAATGAGAATCTAAGGTCCTATCAACCTACTCTAAAGCTAGAGGAATGGAAACAAAAAGAGGGATATACACCACCTGAGTTTTGCCAAGAAGATGACTCCCCCACACTGGACTCAAATACCGGAAATTCAGGACAAGGTGATGTATCCTCACTCTCTGAGCCTCAAGAAGAAAATGATGATCAAAAAGGAGATGATCCCATCACAGCTGAAGAAGGTGATCCCGAAGGTATCACAGCTGAAGACGACATTGAGACTTCAACTGACGAAAATGAAAATACTGGAGACTGCCAAGAAGTCTCTGTCTCCCTCTCTGGAGAAAAAACTTCTGACACCAAATTTACTATCACCATCACTCGTAAAAGAAAACCTGAAGGTTGCGAAGATGAACATGAATATAAATGGTATGCGCGAGTCATCACCGATGATGATGATGATGATGATGATGATGATGATGATGATGATGATGACGATGACGATGATGACGATGATGATGACGATGACGACGATGACGACGATGACTCACTACTGGATGACCTGGAAGAAAAGAGTGGTGAATTGAGTTTTGATAACGATGAAGACACTACAGAGTTAGAGAAAACGAGGTTGTCCGAGGATTACCAAGTTGTCATAGTCAAAAAACAAGAAACGATATCTATCGATGAAGACGGTGAAGAAGTGGTCACATCAGAGACAAGTGAAGAAGAAATAACTGTTCCGGCCAAGGTTAAAGTGCAAGCCTCTGCTGATCTCAATCAGTTTTTTACTCCTACAGTCTGGCCAGGTCGCCAATAACTACTGATTTTAATTCATTGACAGTTTTAGTGATTGAAATAAAAATAGGCCTAGTTCATTCATGGAGGATTTTATTATGAACAAGCTTATCATCGCTCTCACCCTTACCTTCTTTGTGAGTACTTTCTTCTTTGGTTGAAGTAGGAAGAAGGCCATGAGTTCAACCTCTCACAAATTTAATCATTCATCACACTGATGGCGCTGAAATCGGCCAGCTTCAAAATATATGTTTTTGGGCGGATTTGACTATACCAAAACACCCTACATTTTCTCTCCACTAACTATGAAAAAATCATAGCTATCGAAAAAAAATCAAATGACTTTATCCAGTAACTATGGTATTATCATAGTTACTGGAAGAAAAATGAGTGCAAACTTTCTCAATGAAATTGAAAATAATGTAAAAGTCTCTTTATTTACCGATGACGATCTTAAGATTATTTTTCGAGATAAGCCGCCATCAGCTATCTATAATTGCCTTACCTATCATCTGAAAAAGAAAAACTTGAAAAGATACAAAAGAGGCCTGTATTCACTTGCCGCAAAGAGAAGCGAAAAATTGGATTTTTCAAAATTCAAATTGGCCAATAAATTAGTTCTCCATAGTTTTATCTCATTTGAGTCAGCATTGTCTCATCATGGGCTCATTCCAGAAGCTGTTTATGAGATCACATCAACATGTTTCACCAAGAATAAAGTTTTTGAAAACTCTCTAGGTCGATTTAGTTTCACCTATTGTCCAGTTGAGCCATTTTATTTAGGAGTTGAAAAAGATGAAATCACAAAGGCGAAAATTGCAAATCCTATCCGCGCGTTATTTGATCTCATTTATCTCAGAAAAAAAATCTATAATCGTGCTCAAGACTTAGAAGAAGATTTTAGGATTGATTTAGAAGAACTCAAAAACGAACTTAATAAATTCAAGGCAAAAGATATTTTAGAGCTTGGAGATCGATATAAGAAGAAAACAACTCGAAGTCTAGCAATGATTTTAGTGAGGGATTTAAAGTGAAAGATATCATTCAAAAAAGACTTGAAACTCATTATCAATTAAAGACAGCGGAAGATGAGTTAAATGCTTTAAAAGAAATCACTCAAGAAGTTGTCTTATATGCTCTCTACCAAGTCGGTTTTTTTGAAAATGTATGTTTTATGGGCGGTACATGCTTAAGAATTGTTCACTCATTAGATCGTTTTTCTGAAGATTTAGATTTTTCAACAAGAAAAGTCTATCCTGATTTCAAGCTAGATGAATACTTAGAGAAAGCAATGAATATTATGAGTCCATACGGATATGGGTTTACGATAGATGAAAAAGATCTTGCTAATAAAAATATTCAGTCTAGATTCCTCAAAGATGACTCGATCAAGAAAGTATTAACATTTAAGCATCAGCAAGATGAGAGACAAAAAATCAAAATCAAAGTTGAAATTGATACAAATCCTCCAGAGGGAGCCGTTCAAAAGTCTGAATTCATAGACTTTCCAGAAGATTTTCAAATATTAGCTTATGACCTTGCAAGCCTGATGTCTGGAAAACTACACGCTCTATTATGTAGAACCTATGAAAAAGGAAGAGACTGGTACGATTATTCCTGGTATGTAAAAAATAATTGTTCTCCAAATCTCAAGTTGCTAGAAAATGCTTTAAAGCAGCTTGGTCCTTGGAAAGAAAAAGACATTCAGGTTGATGAAAAATTTTTAAAAGATGAACTCCTTAGAAAAATAGACTCTTTCAATTGGGATGAAATCAAAGAAGATGTAAGAAAATTCTTGCCTGCAAAAAAGTCTCAATCACTAGAGATTTGGAGTGCAGATTTTTTTAAAAGCAAAGTGAGAAAGATGAAGGTCGGTCATTAATCATTAATTGAAATGGAGCGCGCGACCCGGTTCGAACGGGCGACCTGTTGCATGGCAAGCAACCGCTCTACCAACTGAGCTACGCGCGCGTGCAGAATGAATAGAATATAAGGCCCACAGGCCACTCATGTCAAAAGATATTTAGCAATCAAATAGGATCAGTTGAGATGACTTCAATGAATTTTTTCCTTATAATGGGCTGGTTCTTGATAATAATCGTAAAATTTTGGAGCAAAAAATGAAAAAAATCAAAGTACAAAACCCCGTGGTTGAAATGGATGGCGATGAAATGACTCGAATTATTTGGACTTTTATTAAAGAAAAGCTCATTTTCCCCTATTTAGACCTAGATATTAAGTACTTTGACCTAGGACTGGAAAGTCGCGATAAAACAGATGATCAAATTACAGTGGATGCAGCCAATGCAGTGAAAAAATACAATGTTGGAATAAAATGCGCCACCATCACCCCAGATGAGGGAAGAATGGAGGAGTTTAAATTAAAGCAAATGTGGCGATCTCCCAATGGAACCATTCGAAATATTTTAGGTGGAACCGTTTTTAGAGAGCCCATTATCTGTAAAAATATCCCGCGACTGGTGGGGCATTGGAGTAAACCCATCTGTATTGGCCGTCACGCTTTTGGTGACCAGTATCGGGCCACTGATGCAGTGATTGAGGGCAAAGGAAAGCTGACTATGACCTTTACTCCTGAAGGAGGAGGGGTTGCTCAAACATGGGATATTTATGATTTCCAAGGTCCAGGAGTGGCCATGTCCATGTATAACACTGAAGAGTCCATTCGCGGCTTTGCCCATGCTTGCTTTAATCAAGCCTTGGTTAAAGGTTGGCCATTGTATCTCTCCACTAAAAACACCATTTTAAAGAAATATGATGGGCGCTTTAAAGATATTTTTGAAGAGATTTATCAAAGTGATTATCGCAAGAAATTTGAGGCTAAGGGCATCACCTATGAACACCGACTGATTGATGATATGGTGGCAGCTTGCCTGAAATGGGAAGGTGGTTTTGTATGGGCCTGCAAGAACTATGATGGTGACGTGCAATCAGACACTGTGGCCCAAGGATTTGGTTCATTAGGGCTCATGACCTCCACTCTACTGACTCCAGATGGTCAAACTATGGAAGCAGAAGCGGCACACGGAACAGTGACTCGTCACTACCGACAACACCAACAAGGAAAGAAAACATCAACTAATCCTATTGCATCAATTTTTGCTTGGACACGGGGACTGGCATTTCGCGCTAAACTGGATCAAAACCAAGAACTTGCTCAGTTTTGTCAACACCTAGAAGATGTTTGCATTGAAACTGTGGAAAGTGGAAAAATGACCAAGGATTTAGCTCTTTGTATTCACGGCTCTAATCTAGAAGAATCAATGTACCTAAGCACTCAGGATTTTCTCGCCGCGCTGGATGAGAATTTACAAAAAAAATTGAATCAGAGCTAGAGCTTTTAAAACTGCTTTTTTTCAGCGAAACTAGAAAGAAAGGAGAATAAAGCCGTGAGTAAGTATTACACCCTAATGCTGGTGCCTGATCAGCAGCAATACGTGAAATCTTTTAAGATTCCCTCTTTTCTTTTAAAGTCAGGGGCCATAATCTTTGCTGTTTTAGTCTTACTCACTTCTGTGTTTATTTATGATTACTGGATCGTTCTACAACAAGTTTATGAAAATAAGCATTTATCTATGGAGAATAAACAGCTGCGTGAGCAAATACAGCTGTTTCAAATGAAGCTTAATACTATTAATAAAGACCTAGAGCATATCTATACCTTTGAAAAGAAATTACGTATTATCTCTGGCCTGGAAGTGGATCAACTTTCAACCCCTTACTTTCGGCCCGTTAGCCCAGAAGTCATCCAGCAAGAGCAAGTGCAAAGCAATCACTACGAAAGTCAAATCCGTCAGCAGTATGACCAAGAAATGCCCCTTCGTAACTATCAGCAAGAACCTGCCTATCTGGACTTAGTTTCAGATTACGAAAAAATGGTTTTAAAAAACTTTGGCATTAGTGATGAATATCACACCATCAAAAAACTCTCCCCCTTATCCCAAAGAAGTCTAGAACTGGCCCATGAACTGGCCCGTTTTGATTTTCACTATGAACATCTTCAAACCATGACCCATCAACTCGAGTCTAAAATCAATGAACTGGATGAGTTCTTACTGGATCGTGAATCCATTTTACTCTCTACTCCTGTGATTTTGCCCATCAATGGGTGGATCACAAGTTATTACGGACCTCGAGTGAATCCAGTTTCCAAAAGACTCAAAATGCACGAAGGGATCGATATAGGAGCCCCCTATGGTACCCCCATTTACTCAGCGGCTGATGGTAAAGTCGTTTTCTCAGGTGTTAAGCCTGGTTTTGGCACTCATGTACAAATTGACCACGGATATGGGATGGAAACAATCTACGCCCACTCCTCTAAGGTTCTGGTAAGAAAAGGAGACATTGTACGCCGAGGTGATGTGATTGCTAAAGTAGGAAGTACTGGTCACTCCACCGGTCCTCACTTACACTATGAGGTAAGAGTCAATGGGGTCGCTGTCGATCCTTACTACTTTTTGCTAGAAAAATAATGATTCCCTATTAAGGAGCTCTCAAATGCTGGATTCAGTTGTTAAAAAGATTTTTGGAACGAAACAAGATCGCGACCTCAAAAAACTTTACCCACTGGTCAAACAAATTAATGAGCTTGAACCTTCCATGCAAAAACTTAGCGATGAACAATTACAAAATAAAACCAATGAATTTCGCCAAAGGATTAAAGATGGATCGAGCTTAGATGAATTACTGCCCGAAGCATTTGCCACTGTGCGAGAAGCCAGTGTGCGCGTCTTAAAAATGCGCCATTTTGACGTTCAGCTTATTGGTGGAATTGTTTTACACCAAGGGCGAATTGCGGAGATGAAAACAGGTGAAGGAAAAACCCTTACCTCTACCTTGGCAACCTACCTCAATGCTCTTTCTGGCAAGGGGACTCATCTGGTGACAGTCAATGACTACCTGGCACAAAGAGATGCCCAAGAGATGGGAGAACTTTACCAATGGTTAGGTCTCACAGTGGGAGTTATCACCAATGATATTGATGATGAGCAAAGAAAAATTGCATACCAAGCAGATGTGACCTATGGAACCAATAACGAATTTGCCTTTGATTACCTAAGAGACAATATGAAATTTTCTTTAGATCAATATGTTCAAAGAAAATTTAATTTCTGTATTGTTGATGAAGTCGACTCCATTCTTATCGATGAGGCCAGAACACCATTGCTCATTTCAGGACCAAGCGAAGGAGACACTCAACTTTACCATGAAATTAACAAAGTGGTTCCCAAACTTAGCAAAGATATTCATTACACTGTGGATGAAAAACACCACTCGGTAGTGCTCACTGATGAGGGCGTTAATAAAGCGCAAGAGATCATGGGTGTAGAAAACCTCTTTGATCCCATCAATATTGAAAAATTGCACCATCTCAACCAATCGCTCAAGGCTCATAACCTATTTATTCGCGATGTGAATTATGTGGTCACTGACGATCAGAAAGTTGTGATCGTGGATGAGTTTACTGGTCGTCTTAAACAAGGCTCTCGCTGGTCAGATGGATTACACCAAGCAGTTGAAGCAAAAGAAGGGGTTCCCATCAAAAAAGAGAACCAGACTTTGGCTTCCATTACCTTTCAAAACTTTTTTAAACTTTATGCTAAGCTCTCGGGAATGACAGGTACCGCTGATACCGAAGCAGAAGAATTTCAAAAAATCTATAATCTGGATGTAGTTGTTATCCCCACTAATAAGCCAATGATTCGCGATGACCAAGCTGATATGGTCTATGCCACTAAACAAGGCAAGTATAAAGCAGTGGCCAAAACCATAGAAGAAGCGCATCAAAAAAGACAGCCAATCTTGGTGGGAACTATCTCAATTGACAGTTCTGAGATTTTATCTCGCTATCTTAAGCAAGTTGGCATTCCCCACGAAGTTCTCAATGCCAAACAACATGAGAGAGAGGCCTCAATCATCGCTAATGCTGGTCAAGAAGGGGCGGTGACTATTGCCACTAATATGGCCGGTCGAGGAACTGATATTAAACTCACTGAAAAAACCAAGCAAGCCGGTGGTCTCTTTATCATAGGAACAGAAAGGCATGAGTCTCGCCGTATTGATAATCAGCTTAGAGGTCGTTCTGGTCGTCAAGGAGATCCAGGTCGCTCTCAATTTTTTCTTTCACTAGAAGACGATTTAATGAGAGTTTTTGGCTCTGATCGTATCAAAACACTGATGACTCGTATGGGAATGAACGATGATGAACCCATTCAACACCGCATGATCTCCAACGCTATTGCCAAGGCCCAGAAAAAAGCAGAGGCACATAACTTTGATATTCGTAAACACTTACATGATTAT
>SKGZ01000095.1 GCA_007117175.1 Bacteriovoracales bacterium
ATCCGAAGGATAATAATACTGTGGTGTTCCCACTCGCGGAATGGCCAAGTGAGACAAAGAACTAAACTGGGTTTTAACCTGCACTTGGCGATCTCGCACTTGATAGCTAAATTCTCCACTGCGATAATCTTGAATTTGTTTTTGCAGCTTCTCAATGAGTGCAAAACTTTGAGGATTCACATCTGCTTGCGCTTGTTTTAATTCACTTTTAATTTCTTGATTTTGAAGGTGTTCACTGCATGATTTCAACGCTTCATACTTTCTAATTTTCTTTTTCTCTTGCTCTGTCTCTTGATGGTAGCGCTCAACAGTATCGGCAATTTCTTGCAAGTAATTGACTCGCGAGCTAGGGATCAGAGAGTCTTTCTTGACACTGGCCTTTTGACAATCCAGTGCACTATGAACTTCCAAATCCAGTAGACTCTTATAAAGATCCCTAAAAAGAGCATTGACTCCAGGATCATTAAATCGAGAGGCAATAGTGCCATAAATAGGCAATTGCTCATCGGTGTCTTGCTCTGATGAGAAAAGCTGATGATTTCTTCGGTATTGTTTTCTCACATCTCTTAGAGCGTCCTCACCTTTAGACTTTTCAAATTTATTCACCGCTACAAAATGAGCCGATTCTAACATTTCAATTTTTTCTAATTGGGTCTGTGCTCCATACTCGGGAGTCATGACGTACAGACAGCGATCCGCGATCTGGGTAATGGCATCAGAGGCCTGTCCAATGCCGGAAGTCTCAACCATGATTAAATCAAAATTTTGTGTTTTTAAAAAAGAGACCACTTGTTCAATATAAGGAGAAAGCTCTGTTGGTGAATTGCGGGTGGCCAAGGAGCGAATATAAAATTGCGGATACTGAGCTGCACTTAGGCGAATACGATCCCCCAAAAGAGCTCCTTTGTTCTTCTTCTTACTAGGATCCACTGAAATCAAGGCAATTTTAAGCTGCTGCTTGTGCTGATTAAAACGCAATAGTAATTCATCAATTAAGGAGGACTTTCCCGCACCCCCTGTTCCAGTGATCCCTAAGACTGGTATCTTTTTTTGCTGCTGCTGATTATGATCAAACTTCACTCCCTGCTCGATAGCAGTGATCACTTTGGCCATTTGCTGACCATTGAGTTCTCCGTTAAAGGACTTCACATCAAATCCTTCTAAGGTATCATAATTGGCCCTGGCAACCATATCCTTAATGATTCCCTCCAGTCCCATCTGCATTCCATCTTGGGGAGAATAGATACGATCAATTCCCTTTTGATGAAGTGCTTCGATCTCCTTAGGAGTAATCACTCCTCCGCCACCACCAAAAATCTTAATCTGCTGGGCCCCTCTTTCATTTAATAGCTCACGAATATAGGCAAAGTATTCATTATGACCACCTTGATAGGAACTGAGGGCTATGGCCTGCACATCCTCCATAATCGCTGCATCCACCACCTCTTGGGCTGAGCGATTATGCCCTAGGTGAATCACCTCCACTCCTTGGGCCTGTAAAAGTCTGCGCATAATATTAATAGAAACATCATGACCATCAAAAAGACTGGCCGCTGTTAGAAAACGCAATTGATGCTGACTCATCTTAAACTCCTCAAGCAAATTTAGCACTTAGCCTACAATATTTTTTATTCTTTTGAAATAAGTCATCCCTAAGGCAAAAAGCAAACACAGGGAAAACCACTGGGAGAAAGTCAAATAAAAATGAGTGGAGACATCTTCTCTAAAAAACTCCAATACAAAGCGAATCAGTCCATAGCTCAATAAATACACCGCCAGTGCCTTTTTCCACGATGAAGGCCTCATCCAACAGAGCAGGGTAAAGATCAGCATCAATGCCACCATTTCTACCAACTGAACTGCAAATGGCCCAATAGAACCATAGCAACAGCCAGAAAGATAGCAACCAGCTCGACCGATGCCGTGCAAGAAAGGGAGAATCATCAAGCTTGCCAATATCATCTGTTGTGAGGATTGCTTATTGCGCTGCTGATAAAACCAAGTAAACACAATGGCACCTGCCAATCCTCCGTAAAAGACAAAACCTCCGGCCAGCCAGAAATTGCTTTTAAAAACTACCAGTGAATCGGCAAAAAAGAGCAGATAGAAAATCTTAGCCCCCAGCCAGCTACTGAGAAAAATTGCTAGAAAGTACCATGGAAGTTTGGGTTGGTACTGCGCCGGAGTTTTGATCCATAAATAAAAAAAACCCAAAGCCCAGGAAAAGCCCAAGAAAAGTGGATAAAATTGAAGATCAGCTAGCACTCGCGACTTTTCAGTTTACGCTCTCGCCATGATTGCAAGATCACATCATAGACCAATAAACAACCGCCAACGGTAATGGCACTATCGGCAATATTAAAAGCTGGAAAATGCCAGTTACCATAGTAAAAATCAAGAAAGTCCACCACATAATCTAGCCGAAAACGATCAATAAGATTACCAATGGCCCCAGCGAGGATTAAGGTATAAGCAAGAGTGAGGTGAAATGCCTCTTTAAAACTTTTATAAATAAGGTAAATAATAAAAAAACAGAAAATCACCGGTAAATAACGAAATAGAATATGGCGAAGCCAAGTGTCTGCCTGCCCTCCCATTCCCCATGCCGCCCCTGGATTTTGCACATATGTAAAATTAAAAAAGTTTTTAATAATGGGAATCGATTCACCCAAGTAAAATTTTTGCTGAATTAAGATCTTAGACCATTGATCGGCAATAATAAGTACCAGCGTGACAAAGACCACAAAAATAATTTTTTTCAACTTCTTATCCTAGCTATAGAAATCTTTGGGATTAATTTCATACTTTTCAATCTTTCGCAGTAAAGTCTTTTTGGGAATATTGGCATTCAGCGCAGTTTTATTAATTTTTCCCTTATTGAGTCTTAAAGCATAGCGAATAAACTCTTGCTCAAAAAGATCTTTAGCTTCCTGAAAGTCCACCTTGCCATCGGGGTCATTATTGTGATCAAACTTAAAATAGTACTGAGCATTTCCTGTGACATAGGCCTTATCATCATCAAAAACAGAGCTTTGAATTTGTTGAAAATCAATCACACTACTTTGAGCGCTCTCATCATCTTCACTAGCCTTATTAGAACTGGACTTATTGACGATATTAGCAGGAACCGAGCTCAGACTAATTTGATCACTAGACTCCATGATAAAGCAGTGCTCAATCACATTACGCAACTCTCGAATATTACCCGGCCAGCTATAGTTTTTGAAAACAGCACTCACCTGATCGCTCACTCCAGTAATCTTTAAATTATGGTAGTGATTAAAGTGCTCAATATAGTAATTCACCAAATGGGGAATATCATCCTTTCTCTCTCTTAGTGGAGGCAGATAAACCGGCAAGACATTCAGACGATAAAATAAATCTTCGCGAAAGGTGCCATCTTTAATCATCTGCTCAAAGGGCTTATGGGAAGCCGCAATGATTCTCACATCAACCTTAATCTCCCGATTTGATCCCACCGGAGTAAAAGTTTTTTCCTGCAAAACTCTTAAAAGCTTCACCTGCATTGCAGGGGAAATATCACCGATTTCATCTAAGAAAAGTGTCCCCCCTTCGGCGTACTGAAAGCGTCCAATCTTGCGAGAGTCTGCTCCAGTAAAGGCACCTTTTTCGTGACCAAAAAGTTCTGACTCGATTAAATTCTCAGAAATAGCACCACAATTCATAGTGACAAACTTGGCATCTTTGCGCGGACCATTATAGTGAATCGCTTTGGCCACCAATTCCTTGCCTGTTCCCGATTCACCGCGAATTAAAACCGGTGTGCTCACTTGAGAGAGCTTGCCAATGAGGCTAAAAACCTTTTGCATGGCATTGGATTGTCCCACAAATTGATCGTCAGCCGACTCATCACCCAGAGAAAGAGTTGGCGCGGAATAGGCCATGGTTTCAATTAATGACCTTGCCTTAAGGGCCCTCTTAATAAGAGCAACCAAGTTTTCAGAAGTGATGGGCTTTTCTAGATAATTATAGGCTCCCTCTTTAACCGCACGAACCGCATCATTAACATTTGAATAGGCCGTGAGGATAAGAACGATCAATCCAGGATTGTACTTTTTCATATGAGTGAGCGCTTCAATACCATCCATCTCTGGCATATTCACATCCATCACCACTAAATCAAATGGCTCAGACATGACTTTCTCAACTGCTTGCTTACCATTACTGGCAACTTGCACTTGAAAATTGTGATATTCTAAAGCATCTCGAACGTTTTGCTGTAAGACCTGATCGTCATCAACAACTAAAACCTTTTGCATACAAACCCCTTGCTCTGTGATTCTCTATGCCCTCTCAGGCATTGCGAAATTGTACCAAAAAAGTACTGCCTTCGCCCAGCTTTGATTGAAGACTAATCTTGCCCCCCAATAGCTCTATAAAATACTTTACCAAATACAGCCCCAGACCAGAACCCCTAATTGAATGACTTTGATCATTTTTAACCCGGTAGAACTTATCAAAAATATGCTTTTGGTCCTCTGGGGAAATTCCAGCACCATTATCGGAGATTTGAACATAAACCCACTGCTCGTCATCCCAGCTGGTGATCTCAATAGTTTTTCCTTGCCCCGCATATTTAATGGCATTACCCACTAGATTCGAAATAATTCTTTTAGCCAACAGTGGATCAATTTGAATGGGATAAAGTGGTGATAGCTTTTGCACCAACTTCATTTGTTTTTCTTCGGCCTCGAACTTTAAGGTTTCTAAAACCTGCTCTACAATTTGATTCAAATCCTTAGAGACAAGATTGAGCTTAAGGTTTTGCGACTCAACCTTGGTTAAATCTAAAATTGAATTGATAAAATTGTTCAAGTCACTGGTGGCTACACTCATATCCTGTAAAAGTCGATCGTGCTCAGAGTGTGACTTTAACTTCATTTTTAATAAATCAACAATTCCTGTAATCTTGGCCACAGGTGTTTTTAAATCATGACTCATTAGTGAAATAAAGTTTTGTTTTAAATGATCAACTTTTTTAAGTAATTTTGCCTCTTCTTCAATGGCAAAACGACTCTGGTGTTCCGCAATAGCACGAAAGGGAACCCAAATATAATAAACGACAAAGATACTTAAGATCACATGAGCAATCTTCGGCCAATAACCTAAAGCCACTGTTGAAATATATGCTAATATCAAACAGGAAAAAATGATAATAATGGTAATGGAAAGACCTTTGCTAGGGTGAACTCTAGAAACCACAAAAGATAAAAAGATAGCAATCAAAAGGGCCAGCACCTGACTTAGCCACACTGGCACTTCAACAATAGTCTTGCCTCGAATCAACGAGGCAATAATACTCGCGCTTAAATTAATTTTCGGGGCTTTCTGAACCTTTGAGAATGGGGTCAAAACAAAATCATCACTATTGGACATATACTTAGTGCCAATCAAAACTATCTTATCTTTAAAAATTTTTTCAGGAATAGAGCCTTGAGCAACTCGATGAATCGGCGCTTCTAAAAAAGATTGAGATGAAGGCAGTGGGTTTTGAGGATAGACAAAATATGAAAAATAAGCATCTGCATTAATATTGTAGTACGCTCCCTTAATTGCACTCGAAGATAGCGCTTCCTGTCCCCGAGAAAGACGGAACTGATTTGCCAGCCACAATTGAAGTGCCTCATTGCCGCTAATGGATAAAACTGTTTTACGACTCACCCCATCCCTCGCAAAGTCCTCACTATCAACATTAACCACAGAAAAGGAATAACCTAGGTGAGCTAAAGGATCTGGTGGCTGACTAACACCCCAAAGAGTAAATTCAGATTGGAAACGAACAATTCCCCCTGAATTCTGATACTGTTTTAATAGCTCATAGAATTTTTGGTAAAACTGCTCTTCAGCTAAACTCTCCGGCAAAGAAAAATTCAAAAAATAAACAATCGCCTTTGGCTCTTGCTCTAAAATTTTTTGTACAACTTTGTAATGAGTCGCATAGGAATAATTATAGGATTCTCCTAAAAACTGATCACTTTCCTCATTTTGTGTGACTAGCACTAACTCATCAACCTGCCGAGAAAACAGATTCATTCTTTGCCATAAATCGTAAAAAATTGAATCAAAGGTTGAAAAGCGATACTGAAACAGAATCAATATAAAAGCAATCGTAAAAAAAAGAGGATACCACGTATTCCAGTCAGTTTCTTTAAGCCTCTTTTTCAGTAAAGTGAAAGTATGAAAAAGTCTCTGAAGCATACTCCCCCTTTTTTCATTAAGATCTGTTGTATAAGATTTAAGTCTTCCTTTCTCTTGCCTGAGACTTGCAGCTCTTTATCTTTAAAGCTTCTTTGCAAGTATATGAAAATAAATCTCAACAACCTACTTATGGGCAATATTACCCACAACAGAAAAAGAGTTAAAAATTTTGCATACCGTGCTTGGAAAACATAAAAAAAAAGCTTGTGCCACAACCATAAAAAGAGAATCACTACAAAATAAAATATCAATAAAATTTTAGCGCAAACCGCCATGAAGTAAAAATTTCGACGATCTAGCATCGGAAGACGACTTGACGCGTCAAGGCTTTCTGCCTTCACCCAATGAAGACGACTCCCTTGGGGAATCAAAAGAGGAAAAGGTAACATTTTTTCCAAATAAACCTTAACTCTCAATTTCGAACTCCAAAAACCCATTCGCAATTCATCAGAGCGATGGTGACTAGAGACACAAGGCGTTAACGCTAGGCAGTAAATAAAAAAAGGAGTGAAAAGCCAATAAATGACAGAAAAAATAAAGAAAATTGGAATCAACCGATAAACGCAATATGTTAATATTAATTCTAGCATACCATTTAATCATAGACATTTTTCCTAATAAGAGCTATGAAGATTCAAGGTTTTATGAAGTTTAATGAAGATTTATTTTGCGAATGTCACCTTGTCACTGTTTCGGAAATCGTTGAAAGAAGCAGCCTAGGGGAAAAAGCAGAAGAAATTCAAAAAAAACTTCGCGTGGGCAAAGGCTGTGGTAGCTGCTTGCGTCCCTACCAGGGAAATATAGCCAGTGCAGTGAAGGACATAATGAGAGATGAAAAGAAATTTAAAATAATTGAGGAGTATGGCCATGAGTTTTAATGGATTATTATTTGGAACAGCTGGTGCACCAAACGCAACAGAAAAAAAGAATAGCCCCGTCGATGGTGTTGTTTCTATAAGTCAGCTTGGTCTGGACTGTATGCAATTAGAGTTTGCTCATGGCGTTCGAATGAAAGAAGAGGTTTCCTCCGCATTAAGACGAGCCTCCTATGAACTTAACATACCACTCACATCACACGGTCCTTATTACATTAACCTCAATGCTAGAGAGCAGGATAAAATAGACTCTTCTGTAGAAAGAATTATTCAAACTGCTAAAATTTCTGATCTCTGTGGTGCTGAATCAATGACTTTTCACGCTGCATTTTACATGAAGGACTCTCCTTACGATGTGTTTGATTTGGTGGAAAAATCAATGAATGTAATCGAGGAACGCCTCTCTAGGCTTGATATTGAAATTGAACTACGACCAGAGTTAACCGGAAAAACGTCTCAGTTTGGCTCATTAGACGAATTAATTAACCTCTCAAGGTCGGTCAACACCTGCAAGCCATGTCTTGATTTCTCTCACCTTTATGCCAGGACAGGTGAATACAATAGCTATGACGAATTTATTAATGTGCTTGATCGCCTAG
>SKGZ01000253.1 GCA_007117175.1 Bacteriovoracales bacterium
AAGAGCCCAAGAGGCAGTTTGCTGGTGAAGGTGGTCCTGGTCGAACCAATCAGCGCTTTCACTATTTGTGCCAGGGTGAGAAATTTCAACGACTTTCCACCGCCTTTGACTCGGTGACACTTTATGGAGAGGATCCAGATTATCGGCCAGATATTTATGGCAAGATCGGTGAGTCTGGAGTCAGCATCGCAACCCTCGATGATATGGAATTATTGTACTCCGGCTTTGACTTAACTAGCCCCACTACTTCAGTTTCCAAAACCATTAACGGGCCAGCACCAATTATTTTGGCCATGTTTATGAACGCGGCCATTAATCAAAAACTCAAGGGAGCAGATAGAGAAAATTTTGAAAAAAGAATAGAGGTGATGCGTGCTGTTCGCGGTACGGTGCAAGCTGATATCCTCAAGGAAGATCAAGCTCAGAACACCTGTATTTTTTCTTTGGACTTTGCCTTGAAAATGATGGGCGATGTTCAAGAGTTTTTCTGTCAAAATGAGATTAAAAATTACTATACTGTGTCGATTAGTGGCTATCATATCGCAGAGGCGGGGGCCAATCCCATTACTCAATTGGCGCTGACACTCTCAAATGGCTTCACCTATTTGGAGTCCTATTTAAGCCGAGGTTTGGCCATTGATGACTTTTGTGAAAATCTTTCATTTTTCTTTAGCAATGGCCTTGATCCTGAGTACACTGTTTTAGGAAGAGTGGCGCGAAGAATATGGGCCATTACCTTAAAAGAAAAATATGGCGCTAATTTAAAGTCACAAAAACTGAAGTATCATATTCAAACCTCAGGAAGATCCTTACACGCCCAAGAAATTGACTTTAACGATATCAGAACAACCTTGCAGGCTTTTTTAGCTCTGTCTGATAATTGCAATTCTCTGCACACCAATGCCTATGATGAGGCCATCACCACTCCCACCCAAGAAAGTGTGCGTAGGGCCATGGCCATTCAAATGATTATCAATCGAGAATTTGGGCTGAATCGTAGCGATAATCCACTGCAGGGCTCCTATCTAGTGGAAGAGCTGACTGATCTGGTAGAGCAAGCAGTTTTAGAGCAGTTTAAAGAGATTTCACGCCGCGGTGGTGTCTTGGGTGCCATGGAGAATATGTATCAAAGATCTCAGATTCAAGAGGAGTCACTGTATTATGAAAGGTTAAAGGACTCAGGAGAGTTGCCCATTATTGGAGTGAATACCTATCAAAATCCCAATCAAGACCATCAATACTTAAATGAAATTGAGCTGACTCGCGCTTCAAAGCAAGAAAAAGAAGATCAAATCAAACGTTTAAACTCATTTAAAGAGCGCAATAAAACTCAAAGTGAAAAAGCTTTGGATCAATTAAGAAACGTAGTTCTTAAAAATGAAAATATCTTTGCTGAATTAATGAACACAGTTCAATATTGCAGCTTAGGGCAAATCACTGCTGTGCTTTACGAAGTGGGCGGTCGCTATCGAAGGAATATGTAATGGCCAAAATCTATACCAAAACAGGTGATAAGGGCGAGACATCATTAGTCAGTGGCTCGAGAGTCTCAAAAGCCGATCAGAGAATTGATCTTTATGGTGAAGTGGATGAGCTCAATAGTTTTGTTGGCTTTCTGGCCACGGTAGTGAATGAAAAGGCTCTTCTGGAAAAAATACAAAGCACACTTTTTAATTTGGGCTCTCAGCTTGCCTGTGAAGCCGAAAAAAGAGAGCAATTTCAACTGCCTAAAATTCCAGTAGAACTCGTTTTGCAGCTAGAGCAGGCCATGGATCAAATGGATCAAAGCTTAAAACCCTTGAAAAACTTTATTTTGCCGGGCGGAAGTGAAGCTGCGGCCAGAGCTCATCTGTGTCGAGTGATCGCACGTCGAGTTGAGCGCCATCTTTTAAATTACCATACTCTGAGCAATGAAGCTTTGCCGGAAAACAGCGTGACCTTTCTCAATCGTCTCTCCGACTATTTCTTTGTGCTGTCTCGCTACTTAAACCATCAACAGGGCGAGCCAGAAGTTCTTTGGAAGCCAAACTAGGTAAAATTTACAGACTTGTTATCATTTAAGGGTCAATGATGCTATAAGCATTATTATGAAAAATTTACTATTGATAATAATTTTTTTAAATCTAAGTTTTGCAAGAGCCAACCAAGACAGCATCCGCTGTGAAGTGGGTAGTGGAGAGAATGTAGGTGAAAGCTTTACAATCACCATGCTAACCCCCTTGGTTTTTAAATTACAGACAAGTGTTATCAATCAAGAGCTATTTCTAGTTGCAACAGAACTGGATGGTGAAAAAGTAAAGCTCTACTTTGAGTTAGAAAATGAAAAACAAAAAATGATCATGTTTCCTTCACGAGAAATGACAATGGATGATAAAGAATTTGCAGCAGTTTTTAAGTTAGTGGATGAACCATTTAAAGATTATTTCAACGTCACTTGTTATCGCTAATTTTCTTGCTTTTAATCACTACGCTTATTTCTTTGCGATCTTTTCCATGTTGATTTTTAAGCACATTTTTGTACTCTGCAGAGGTGAGTTGTTCGTCAATGTGAAAATGGCAGTAGCCTAGCTGAACAATATCGCCTAGTTTAAGAAATGATTGAAAAACTGAATTACCATTAACATAAGTACCATTTTTAGAAGTTAGATCTTTGATCACAAGGTATTGACCGTCAAAGTGTAAGGAGCAGTGCCTTGAGGAAAAGTATTCACCATCAAGAGTCAGGTCACACTTTGAACTTCTACCAATCACAAAATTATCAAAATTACTAACCCGGACAGATTTTTCTTCGATGACTGGGGCAACCTTAACATTTTTTGGAGGTTCTTTAATGTAGAGCTTAATATAAAGTCCCATAAACTATTATTTCCAAAAATCTTCATGATAGTCAAAACGGCACAATTCCTTCACCTGCTGTAAATAGAGATGAACCTTAGCAGGAAATTGAAATTCTGGCACCATATAAAGACCCCAAAGGTGTGAGGCTAGCAATAAGTCAGGAAGAGTGATTTGTGAGCTTTGATAAAAATTAGATAAATAAGGGGCAATATCCCTATTGATAAGCTCTAAGGCTTCTTTTTTAAGATTTTCTCTTCTTTTAAAAAGCTTTGAAAAAGGCCCCTTGCTTTTTTCCTTTTTGTTCACAAAGTAATTACGCGCCGATTCACTAAATTCATAGCTATACACCCAATAGGGCATGGCCAGTGGGTGTACAACCTTGCCAATTTGCTCAATTAAATTCATTAAAGACGAATCTTTAAGGGCTTCTTGGGTACTTAAAGTATTCTGCTGATCAAGCTTTGCCATAATGTCTAAGCTTTCATTAAGTAGACTTCCATCCTTAAACTCCAGCAATGGCAGCATTTTCTTCTGTCCCATCTGACTCAGTGTCTTTTCATCATCATAGGGTAAAACAATAGATTCATAGCTTATATTTAAATATCCCAAGCACATGCGAACTCTTAAGCAGAAGGGACAGTGGATATAATGGTAGAGTTTCATGCTAACCCCTTGAAATTTCGTGAATATTGTGTTATATTCAATTTCTTTTTATAATAGATAAGGATGAATTAGCTTACAAGGATAAGATGTTATGAACGAACAAATAGTAATTTTAACCGATAAGGCCAAGGGACAAATCAGAAATATCATTGCCAAGGAAGAGGATGTGACTAATAAAGGCTTGCGCCTAGCAGTGATTGGAGGAGGTTGTTCAGGGTTTTCCTATAAAATTGAACTTTCAGAAATTAAAGAAAAAGATAATGTGGTTGATTATGATGATTTTCGAGTTTTAATTGATCCCAAATCTTCTATCTACCTTAAGGGTGTGCAATTAGATTATCAAGATGGACTAGAAGGAAAGGGATTTGTCTTTTCTAATCCGAATGCCAAAAACACCTGTGGTTGCGGTGAATCCTTTTCACTTTGAGGGTTTACTTGATTTAGACTTGAGTCTGATCCAGCTCACTGGAGTGGATTGCGCAAGCTTCTTGCAAAGCCAAATGACTCAAGACATTCGTGACTTAAAAATTGATCATAGTTTGCAGTCTTGTTTTCTAACAGCTCAAGGGCGAATGATCGCACCCTTTTCTCTCACTAGAAAAAATGATGGTTATTATCTTTTAGTTGAAAAATCACTGGAAAAGATTTTAATTGATCGCATTGAACATTATCTTGTTTCTGAAGATGTGGAGATTGCCATCATCAAGACTCCACAGTATTGCTGGTTGGGGGCTCATCATTGTGCAGATGTTGGCTTAGAAAGTTATTTTTTTTACTTTTACTGTCAGCCAATTTTGTTAAGCGCTATTCCACCCTTTCAAGAAGAGAAAATTCTAACTGAGCATGATTTTTTTCAGACAGTGACTTTGCAAACTGGTTTAACCCGCTTTACTCAAGAGCAGAGTGGCAAAGTCTTATTAAATGAAACGAGATGGCTAGAAATTGCCACCAGTGAAAATAAAGGCTGTTATCCCGGTCAAGAAACGGTGAATAAGATTCGCAATAACCGAGGGGCCGCTTATTACCCAGCCCAACTGAATTTAAAAAACAGTTCTCCATTAAAAGAAGGAGAGACACTTTTTCATGCTGATGAGAAGCTAGGCACAGTGCTTGCTTGTGATCAAAACAAAACAGTGGTGAAGATGAATCGCCTATTTCGGGTAGAGGGCTTAGAGCTAGAATTAGGTGATGTTCATTTGTTTCAATGGAGTCCAGAAAAATACTATGAGGATCTTTTCAATGAGACCAGCCTGCTTTATGCCCAAGGTGGTGATATTAATCAAACAATTGCCACTTACCGCTTTATCATTCGAATGCATCCAGCCTACTCCGCCGCCTATGAAGGGCTAGCAGTAGTTTTGACTCAGCAGGAAAAGTTTGATCAAGCACTTGCCTTGCTGGATGAGCTAGAGCAATTAGAACCAGACAGCGTGATGGTGCACACCAATCGCTCTATTATTTTGGCTAAGATGGGAAAAATTGAAGAAGCAGAAGCTGAAAAGGTCAAGGCCACGGTCAAAACCTTTCGCCAAAAAAGTAAAGAGAAGAGTTTAGAAAAACAACAACAAGAACTGGAAGGACAAAAGAAAAAGGAAAGAGAGCAGCGCGCACAAATGTTTTATCAGGTGCTGGAAATTGATCCAGACGACGAAGTAGCTCTCTTGGGACTAGGAGAGTTTTTCTGGGATGAAAAACAATATCACCGCGCCCGTGGTTATCTGCAACAACTTGTGGAAAAGCACCCTAAAATTTCTAAGGGCTACTTGTTACTAGGTAAGGTGCTTAAGGGCATGGGAGAGTTAGAACAAGCCCATCAGTTTTGGCAAGACGGAGTGCGAGTGGCCAGTGCTAACGGTGATTTAATGCCTGCCAATGAGATGCAGGCACTGTTGAATCAGTCTATGTGAATCAGTCTACGTGAATCAAGTTTAATAAAAATGGCTGGGAAGGTGGGACTCGAACCCACGACCAATAGATTAACAGTCTACTGCGCTAACCAACTGCGCTACTCCCCAACATTGAACAATTCTGAATTAGTAATCTAATCAAGATTGTGATCTTTGTCCACTGGAAATATATTGAGCACTGATGGCCTTTTGTGTACTTATTGAGGCAATTTGTGTGTCCTGAGAATAAAATGGTCAGTAGATTTTTGTCAGTAAAAACAAATGGTTAAGTGGGGATCTGTGGTGGCGGTGGGCATCGTGATAAAATAGTGTTATGAGTGAAAGTGAAATAGAAAAGGTTGTGGCAAAGATGCAAGAGATTCAAGATATCCAGAGTTCAGAATATCTATTTTACTATCGCCAGTATCTTCATTTATTAAGCCTGGCATCTCCTGAGTGTCGCAAAAAATATGAGCAAATTTTTGCCAAATCCATGACCAGGGTTTCGGCTCTTTCTTCTAGTTCTTCCGTTTTATTCAACAAGAAAATAGCTTAGTAATGTCGTGGCGGCCTTTGACTGCGATGTGGAATAGTCATTTTTGCTCCGATGTTCACCCCACGATTGGTAAAACCTTGGTAGCGATTATGCATATAGCTAATTGTTAGTTGTTGAGGGGCTCCTTGAATCAATCTCCTGAATTCTAGTCCTAATTGAGTACGGTTTTGATCAAATTCTTTTGATCCCCCAGTCAGTTGAGTACTGTTGAGTCGATAAAAGTACTCATTGGCCACTACTAAATTGACTGTTCCGGTGGGCAGAGAAAACATTTCATAAGCAACTCTGAGCATGGCGCGCATTCGATAGTTGATTTCAGTCAGGTTGACCTGTGGTTGGGTCCAGTAGCGTTGTTCTAGCCGCAGTCCCGCTAAGAATGAAACCTTAGAGTTTACAATATTTCCTTCATCAGCATAGGTTACCATTTGAAAAAAACGACTCTCATTGTCGGCAAGGGGACTGGTCGTATCTTTGAGATGGGCATAACCCATCCATATAGTAGTGTTATTAATGCGATAGCCTAGCATGGGGCGCAAAATGAACTGGTGATACTCACTGGCCTGGTTATTGAGGCGATAGTGGGCCTCCAGTGAGTAGAGTAGTTTTTGGTCATTAGTTGTGTGTTCAATTTTTTTAAGGACTCCTTCAACCTGAACCCAGTTAAACCCTACCCAATCATCTTGTGGAATATAGCTAATTTGCGCCTGTGCACAGTGAATGGTCAATAAATAGAGTAAAATTCTGAACATAAAGTCCTCCAGTTTTCATTATTTTAGCGGACTTTTCAGCTTCTTTTGCTGCAGCATGAAGAACTTTCAAAGCTGGATATTTTTTATACAATAGATGTGTCATTGGGTTTTAAAGGAGGAGATCATGAGTCTTAGATTAGTGAGTCTATTAAAGGAATATGGGGTGAGCCATAGGAATCAAACCAATAAGAGAATTCATAATATTTTTGTGCCTCTTATCACTTGGTCTGTTCTAATGCTCTTGTGGGCTATTCCTCCAGTGAAAATATTGGGTGGAATTCAAGTTTTCTACGTGGTGGCAACCTTGGCCTTATTTTATTATTGGAAACTGGATCCAAAAGTCTTCTTGGCCATGTTCGGGGTGATCGCTTTAAGTGCTATGAGTTTTGTCATTCTAAGTTCCATGAATGTCTCTTTGTTGAATTTAGGACTGGCTGTTTTTGTGATAGGTTGGATCTTTCAATTCATTGGGCACAAAATTGAAGGCAAGAAACCCAGCTTTATTCAAGATTTACAGTTTCTTTTAATTGGCCCTATTTGGGTGGCCATTAATTTAGGTTTGTTTGAACACTTGCGGGTGCAACTTTCTGTTAAGGGATAAAGGTATAGCGCAAGACAAAGAAATTGGTGAGCAGGTTGGTATCATTTTTCATGAATCTTATAGTTCGAGTGACAGCAGCTTCCACTGAGTGACCACCACCCAGCGATTTATTTAATCCAATGTAAAATCGATTTTGCTCCGGTCCGGCTCGATTATTAGTTGCGATAGTATTGATATTGTAAAAAAACTCATTTTGAAAAGCGAAGTAGATTCCATAGCGCTCGATAAAAGGCTGCATAATACGAAATTTATAGCGCAAGCGGTGGCTGACAGAGGG
>SKGZ01000228.1 GCA_007117175.1 Bacteriovoracales bacterium
AAGTTCGCGCAAATTCTAATAAGAAAAATGTTTCTCAGCAGTAAGAATTAACGGAAAAGTTTTTCCAACTCTTTTTTTTCTTGATCCGAGATATCATCCATGGACTGAGGATGATCTTTTTCTGAGCCACTAGACTTAACTTGAATGAGATCTTCTAGCATTTGCTCTTTTTGTTCTACCTCAGATGATTCCACCAAAGTCAGCCAAACATTTTGAGAGTTTTTGACCAGTGGGACGATGCTTTGATTGATAATTTCAAAAAGCGTTTTATTTTGCACAGGGATGCTTAAAATAGCAAAGCTAATAGAAAAGTAAATAATAAATTTAAGTGGGAATAACATAGCACCTCACTGTTTTTTGCTTTTAATATTTTCAATAGACTTGATTAATTTTTTCTCATTGAGTGGCTTGGTGAGAAAGTCAATGGCCCCGGCATTGATCGCCTCTATCACAATTTTATCATGTTCAAGTGAAGACATCATAATGACTTCAGTTTTAGGGTATTTATTTTTAATGTATTGGGTGATTTCAATTCCATTTTTTTGTGGAATGACTACATCCACAAGAGCGCAGTCCACAGTATTGTCCTTTAGGTAGGCAAAGGTGTCAGTGGCGTTTTTAAAATCAGCCACCACTGGAATTTGATTTTTATTAAGAGTGGTAATAACTTGATTGCGAATATAATCAGAGTCGTCTACTACGATGATTTTAAAATCAGACATACATCTCCTTTCTTACATTTTAGGAGATTTTAGAAAATGTGCAAGCGGGGCAATTAAGCCGCTTCAGGATAGGAAGTATTATTTTTCTTGGGCTTTTGTGCTCTTTTCTTGGAGCGTAAATCCCAATCCACAATGGCCAATTCTAAAACTTCATCAATATTCTTAACTGGTATAAAATTGATATTCTGTTTATATTGGTCAGGAATTTCTTGTAAGTCCTTAATGTTCTTCCAAGGAATGATGATATTGGTAATTCCTAGTCTCATGGCTGCCAATGCTTTTTCCTTAATTCCACCCACTGGTAAGACTTTTCCAGTGAGGGTGATTTCACCTGTCATGGCAATGTCTTTGGAGACGTGAGCTTCTGTCAGCAGGGAAACGATGGCAGTGGCTAGTGTAATTCCAGCACTGGGGCCATCTTTGGGTGTAGCACCTGCTGGTAGGTGAACATGGATTTCATGATTATCAAAAAAGTGATGATCGATTCCAAATTCCTCACAACGACTGCGAATATGACCTAAGGCTGTTTGTGCAGATTCTCTCATGACTTCACCAAGCTTTCCAGTAAGTGTTAAGCCTTTTCCTTTCATTTTAGTTGCTTCAACTTGTAAAACTTCTCCCCCCGCATTGGTCCAAGCTAGACCGGTGACGACTCCAATTTCGTCATTGCCCCTTGCTTCATCGCGAGTGTAGAGTGGGCAACCGAGCAGATCACTGACACATTTTGATTGCAAGTGAGTTTTATCCTTCATCCCCATAGCTACTTTTTTGGCTACTTTCCTGCACAGTGCTCCAATTTGTCTTTCTAAATTTCTAAGTCCCGCTTCCCGGGTAAATCCTTTAATGACATCAATAATTGCATCATCGCTAAACTCTATGAGTTCTTGATTAAGCCCATTTTCTTCAATTTGCTTAGGTACTAGGTACTTTTTGGATATTGCTAATTTTTCTTCTTGAGTATAGCCAGAGAGATTAATGACTTCCATCCGATCAATTAGCGGTCCGGGAATATTGTGAAGATCATTGGCGGTGGCAATAAACATAACATTGGAAAGGTCGTAGGACAGGTTGAGGTAGTGATCGCGGAAACTATTATTTTGCTCCGGATCAAGCACTTCCAGCAGAGCACTCGAAGGATCTCCCTTGTAATCAGCACCCATTTTATCCACTTCATCTAACATAATGATAGGATTAACAGTTTTGGCTTGCTTCATTGCCTGTATAAAACGGCCAGGCATGGCTCCAACATAAGTTCGGCGATGACCTCTAATTTCTGACTCATCTTTAACTCCCCCGAGAGAGAGTCTTACAAATTCTCTGCCAGTTGCTTTGGCAATAGACTTTCCTAATGAGGTTTTACCGACTCCCGGTGGGCCAGCAAAACAAAGAATTGGTCCCTTGACTTGTCCACCTTTTAAGTTTCTGACAGCTAAAAATTCAAGTATCCTTTCTTTGATGATTTCTAAATCATAATGATCTTGATCCAGTGTTTTTTTGGCACTCACAAGATCGGTTATTTCTTCACTTTTTTCTGTCCATGGAAGATCTAAGACCCATTCCAGATAGGTTCTCAGTATATTCGATTCAGAAGACTCAGCATGCATTCTTTCTAATCTGGATAATTGTTTAAGTGCTTCTTGATTGACTTCCTCGGGAAGATTTTTATTCATGATTTTTTGCTTAATTTCTGTAAATTCATCTTGGGGCTGATTCCCACCCATTGCATTAAAGTGATCTTTAAAAGCAGGGTCTTGTGTTGCTGCTTCAAAGGGATTATGCTGCTTCATTTTATTTTGCATTGCTAGAATATTGAGCTCACGGGATAAGATATCATCAATGACTTGCAGCTTTTCAATGGGGTTACTTTGTTCGAGAATCTTTTGTGCTTCTTCCACGCGTAAGTTGAGATTAGATGCCACTAAATCAGCTAGTCGAGCTGGGTCTTCAATATCTTCAAGCACCATGAGAATATCTGGAGAAAGGTTATGAGAAACAGCAATGAGTTTTTCGAGTTTTTCCTTCACCGTTCTGGTCAGAGCAATGGCCATTGTTTCATCATATTCATTAGATTGTTCAATCTTTTGTAGTTTAACGTGGTAAAACTCATGTTCATTAGCGATAAACTGAGTGATTCTCGCTTTGCAAAGTCCTTGCACCAAGATTTTAATTCGACCATCAGGAAGTTTTCTCATTCTCATGATCATCGCCACCGTTCCCGTTTCAAAAATCTCAGCGGGAATTGGTTTTTCAGATTGAATATCTTTTTGACTGGCTAGCAAAATTAGTCTCTCATGTTGTGCTAAAGATTCTTCTACAGCCGCAATAGATGATTCTCTTCCCACAAAGAGTGGTAAGATCATGAAAGGATAGACCACGATATCTCTAATGGGTAAGAGAGGTAGTTCATCTTTAAATTCGAAGGAATTATTGTTAAAGTTTGATACCATCTGATAGCCTCCAGCCTCTATTTCTGCGCTAGTGTTGCAGGTTATTTTTACTATCCAACACATCGGGAAAATTTTCTGTCTTCTTGAGAGTTTTTTTTCAAAAAAAACCATCACTTACGAGACGTCTCTTGTCAGTTTTAAAGGATCGATTTACGATAAAATTTGACGGTTAATGACTTGAAAGGTGAATTTATGACAAAAAAATATGGCATTGCTTTATTGGCAGCTGGAAAAGGGACTCGATTAAAACTGGACTGTCCCAAGGTGTTAGCACCGTTATTAGGTCAAAATTTGATTGATTTCATTTTTGAGCAAATCGCTCAATTGGAAAAAAAATTAAAATTAAATTTTCAATTGGGTGTGGTGGTTGGTCACAAGGCTGCTGAAGTTCAAGCATATCTTGAAAAATGGAAGTCTCAATTGGACAGTCATTTGCAATTTTGTCTTCAAGATCAGCAATTGGGAACAGCTCATGCTTTGCAATGCTTTTTACAGGATAAGGATCATTTAAAAACTGATTATACTTTAATTCTTTGTGGTGATACTCCTTTATTAACAGCAGATTTACTTAACGTGATGTTCGAGAGGTTGGAACAAGCACCCCAATTAGACGGATTGATTGCCAGTTTTCAAACTGCTCAGCCCCATGGTTATGGTCGAATTTTACGATTAGCAGATCATAAGGTAGCAATTGTTGAAGAAAAAGAAGCCAGTGAAGAGCAAAAGAAAATCACTGAAGTTAACTCTGGTGTTTATCTTGTGAAAACAGCGTTATTGGAAAAGTTTGTTAAAAATATCAACAATAAAAACCAATCCGGTGAGTATTATTTAACAGACCTTTTTGAGCAAGGAAATTTTACAGCTCATTTATTTGAAGGATCAGAAGAATTTTTAGGAGTCAATGATCAGCAGCAATTGCAATTGGCCAGAAAAATTCTTTTGAATCGAAAAGTACAACAATTGCGAGAGCAAGGAGTTTATATTGAAGATTCAGATTCTTTAAGCTTGGATTGGCAGGTGCGAATTGAAAAAGGAGCCCAAATTTACTCGCAAGCAGTGCTCAAGGGAAAAACAGTGATTGCCCAAGGGGCACGTATTGGAGAGAATTGCTATATTGCCGACTCGTTGATAGGTCAGGATTGTGAAATATTGCCTTTTTCTCATTTACAGCAAGTTCAAGTGGCCGCCAGTTGTACTATTGGCCCCTATGCCCGCTTAAGGCCTGGCACCCAGTTAGAGTCAAAGGTTAAAATTGGCAATTTCGTAGAGGTCAAAAAATCTCATTTACATCAGGGGGTTAAGGTTTCCCATTTAAGCTATGTGGGAGATGCAGAAGTAGGAGAACAAAGCAATTTAGGCTGTGGTTTTATTACTTGTAATTATGATGGTCAGCAAAAGCATCAAACACAAATTGGTAAGAAAACATTTATTGGCTCGGATTGCCAAGTCATTGCCCCTATTAAAATTGGGGATAGCTGCTTTATTGCCGCTGGCTCAACAATTAATAAAAATTTAGAGTCTGGTTCTTTTGCTATTGCCCGTAGTCAGCAAGAAAACAAGAAAGGCCTGGCCGCGAAATTCCTCCCCCCTAGAGCTGATCAGGACTAGTCTTAATTCAGAGTGGATGATAAATTAGATCAAGATTGAGAACTTATTGCGCAATGCTTCTTGAGTGCTGTTCTTGAGTAAGGAGAAATTATGTGTGGAATCGTTGGCACCACTGGAATGATCAATGGTGTGGATATTGTCTTAGAAGGGCTGACTCGCCTCGAGTATCGAGGCTATGATTCCGCAGGCTTAAGTGTCCGCAACCCCGATGGCAGCTTGCAAGTCCATCGCCGGGAGGGCAAAATCGAACATTTAAAGAATTTAATTGAACAAAAAAAACCAGTTTCCTCAGTGGTGATTGGTCATACCCGCTGGGCCACACATGGAGTGGTCAATGAGCAGAACGCTCATCCCCATGGCAACGATCTTTTTTCAATTGTTCACAACGGCATTATTGAAAATGCCTATGAGATCAAGCAAGAACTGATGAATGAGGGCATTGTCTTTCAAAGTGATACGGACTCTGAGGTTTTTTTACAATTGCTCACACTTTATTTTAAGCAAACTCAAAACATTGTGAAGAGCATAGCTAAGAGTTTTGAGCGGGTTAAGGGCAATTCCGCTTTTGTGATTATGTCTAAAATGGATGAACATCTTTATGCTATTAAACATGGCGCTCCTCTCGTTTGTGGAGAATCAGCACAGGGACAACTTTATGTTTCTTCAGATCCATACGCTTTAACAGGCTTGACTCAAAATTTAATTTTTCCTGAAAACTCTGTGATTGCTCATCTTAATAGTGATGAGCAAAAGATCAGTTTTTATGAGTTAAATTCAAAGTTATCAAAGAGATATAAAGTAGAGGATAAACTTGATCACCAAGATGTGGTGAGCAAAGGAGAGTTTGAGCATTTTATGCTTAAGGAAATCCATGAGCAGCCACTCTTAGTCCAGCAGTTTTGTCATCGATGGACAGAGCCTGAAAAACGAGTCATTGAACAATCTAGTGATTTACCGCATCTCTTTATTTTTGGATGTGGGACTGCTTGGCATGCAGGTTTAAGTATTAAAAATTTTATTGAAAAAAAGACCGAACTGCGCTGTTCGGTAGAGTTGGCCAGTGAGTTTCGCTACCGACAGCCTAAGTTGAGAAAAAATGATATTGCCATTTTTATTTCGCAGTCTGGTGAGACGGCAGACACCTTAGCTTCAGCGCAGCTTTGTCGAGAAGAAGGGATTCAAACTCTCAGTATTGTCAATGTGAAAGGCTCGACACTTTATCGCACTTGCGATCAAAACTACTTGATTCAAGCCGGTCCTGAAATTGGGGTGGCAAGTACTAAGGCCTTCACCATGCAAGTGCTCACTGGTTATTGGCTTAGTGAAAACTTAATTCAAAATAAATCGCTAAAGAGTGGAATTAAGCCAGTAGAGGTTTTAGCTCAAAGGATCCAAGAGTTATTGGGGCGAAGTCAAGAGATTCAAAAAATTGCGGAAGAAGTCTATTCCAAGAAAAGCTTTATTTTCACTGGCAGAGGAGATTACTTTCCCATTGCGTTGGAAGGAGCACTGAAATTAAAAGAAATTGCCTATGTCCATGCTGAAGGTTACGCCGCAGGTGAGCTTAAGCATGGTCCTATTGCACTGATTGACTCAGAAGTGGTCAATATTGCCATCATTGCACCTGAGTTAATGGATAAAACCTTATCCAATGCAGTGGAGGTTAAGTCTCGCAAGGGAGTGATTTTTACTGTTGGTGATGAAAAACAAGCAGTGCAAATGAAGGAATTTTCAGATTATTTTTTAGGATTAAACTTTGAGGGGCTGGCGGAACTGGCGCCCCTTTATGTCAATGTGGCCCTGCAGATTTTTTCTTACTATGTTGCCAAAATCAAAGGCACGGATATAGATAAGCCCCGAAACCTAGCAAAGTCAGTGACGGTAGAATGAGAAAAGATTTTGATGACAGTGATTTAAACTCTGATCAACAACAAGCTGTTCGTTATACAGAGGGACCCTTAATGATCTTGGCGGGGGCAGGTTCAGGTAAGACTCGAACCTTGGTCAAAAAAATAGAATATCTAATAAAGGTCAAGGATTATCCTCCCTCAAAGATTTTAGCGGTTACCTTTTCCAATAAAGCGGCCAAAGAAATGAGACAACGTTTGGAGCAAACATTGGGAATTCAGGCTGGTAGTCAACAAGTGACAACCTTTCACTCCTTTTGTGCGAGAGTCTTACGTTCTGAGTATCAATACCTGGGGTTAAGTCGCTACTTTACCATTTATGATGATTCAGAAAGTAATGCCATTATAAAGAAAATTTTAGAAAGAAGGCAGATTAGTATTCGTGAGATTACCCCCGCACAAATTTCATATTATATACAAAACTTACTGAACCAAGGTTATTTTCTCGGCTGTGAAAAGTTCTATTCAGATTATCAAAAAATTAAAAAAGAAAATGATCCTGTCTTAGATTCTATTTTCCATGAATACTTATCAGAGTTAAGAACATCCAATGCGGTTGATTTTGGAGGTTTGATTACCGGAGTGCTTGAACTTTTTTGTAAGCATCCATATGTCTTAAAAAGGTATCAAAAGAGATATGAGTATTTGTTAATTGATGAGTACCAGGACACTAATCGAGCTCAATTTATTTTGACTCACTTAATTGCAGGTGAATCAAAGAAAATTTGCATCGTCGGAGATGAGGATCAGTCCATTTATTCTTGGCGCGGCGCAGATATTCGCAATATTTTGGGCATGAGTC
>SKGZ01000096.1 GCA_007117175.1 Bacteriovoracales bacterium
GAACGGAATTGTTTTCTTAGTAGATATATATTCAAGCTCTCTTAGTTTTTTTCCTTCTTGATCCATTCCTAAGCAATTCAGTAGTTCTTTGCGAGTCACCAAGCGCCATTTACCAGGAGCCAAACCATCAATGGATAGGCCTTCAATGGCAACGCGGCGAAGTTTATCGATAGTTAGACCACAGGCTTCACAAATGCGGCGAATCTCTCGGTTTTTGCCCTCGCTTAAACGAAATTCCAGCCATGTTTTATTAGGTAATTGCTTAATGACTCGCACCGACTGGGGCTTTAATAGTCCCTCAGGACCATAGACTCCTTTGCGCAAATTTGCCAATAATCCCTCGTTGACTAGCCCAAAGATCTTCACTTCATAGACCTTTTGAATCTGATAGCGCGGGTGAAGAATTTGATTGGCCAACTCTCCGTCGTTAGTCATAATCAGTAGTCCCTCTGAAAGATAATCCAGCCGACCAACAGGATACACTCTTTTCTTCATATGCTTGATATAGTCCATGACTGTGGGGCGTCCCTGAGGATCATCAAGAGTAGTCATCACACTGCGAGGTTTATTTAAAATAAGATAAGTTCTCTCTACTGTTTCAGGATTGATCACCTCTGAATTGAGCTGAACAATGTCTTGCCCTACCGTGACTTTAGTGCCTAATTCAGTCACCTTCTGACCATTGACCTGAACTCGTCCCTGTAGAATAAGCTCTTCGGCCTTGCGCCGAGAAGTGATGCCACTGTCAGCAATGTATTTTTGTAAACGAACTAATGATTGATTCATGAAAACTCCTTATCTACCTCACGGCAGTTATGTTTAAACAGCTGCAGCCTAGCACAACTCAATAAAACTTGTCAATCTGGGTTTTTATCTTGTTCTAGAAATTGCTCAAGCTTATCTGAGCTTTGCTGAAATTGATCAAAAGCTTTGTCCAATAACCCTTCAAGTTCCTGTTCATCGGCAAAAAGTTGCTGAGTGTCATCTGGTGACTGTCCAGATGATAACTGCTCATGAGACTCTTGCTTCTCAGCTGGATTTAAGAATTGCTCTAAAACCTCAAAGGCTGACTTTTGCTCTTCTTTCTCTAAGCCTTCTTTCTCTAATCCTTCTTTCTCTGAAGTAGATTGCCCCACCAGCTCTTTGGTAAAATCAGTGTGGGTTTTAATGCTTTTAATAGACTTAGAAAGCTGGTCTAACTCTTCAAAGTCATCAAAGTGAAACTGTTTCTGATCAGGCTTATGCACCACTTGCTTAATCTCGCTAATATCTGCAGTGGTTCTCTGTCGAGCCAATTCCTCTAATTCCATCATAGCAGGAAGGTCCTCTAAGCTGTTAAGATTAAAGACCTCTAAAAACTCAGAAGTGGTCACATATAAAGCTGGTTTACCCACCTCATCTGATCGCCCCTCAATTTTAACCAGTCTTTTGTCCATCAAGCCGCGAATAAGATGGGAGCTATCCACTCCTCGAATCTCTTCAATTTCAGTTTTCGAAATTGGTTGTTTATAAGCAATCATTGCTAACACTTCCAAGGCCAGAGGTGTTAAGCTGACAGCATTCACCTTGAAGACATCCTTTACAAACTGAGAATAAGTAGCCTTGGTTCTAAATTGATACCCTTCAGCCACCTCCATTAAGCGGATTCCGTGGTGAGCTTGTTCGTACTCACTTTGCAAGCGCTGCAAACTCTGATGCAGTAAACGAAGAGGAAGTTCTTCATCAATTGAGTCTTTTATTGAGTTAATTGACACAGGCTTATCACTTAAGAAGATCAGTGTTTCAATAGCACCGCAAAGGCTTTCTTCATTCAGCCCAGTTCGAATTTTCCATAAATGATCATCTAAATTTGACTCTTCTATAGACTCTTTTTCAGTTTGAGTTAAATCCCACTGATAAAAAATTTCGCTCATAAAGACTCCTGAGCTGCCAGCTCTGTTGATTCGGTATGGGGTTCATCAAAGCCATCGGCTTGATTCACATCAAATCCATCCAACTCTTCTAGTACATCTACATAAATCTCCCCAGAACATTGCACTTGATAAAGAGTAATTTTTTGTAAACGTGTTAATTCCAAAAGAGAAATAAAGGTGATCACCACATCTAAAGTATTTTCTGGGGATGAAATAAGACGAGAAAATTCGCTTCTCTGTCCTTGTTTCAAGCTCTGCTTTAAAGAAACTAATTTTTCCTTAATAGACAAACGGTCTCTTTTCATGAGAACAAATTTACGCTGCTGCAAGGCCAGCCAATCAACCATCATCTTAACCAGTTCTTGAGAGTCAGTGGGCTTAACCAGCGTCTCAGACAATGCCTTGCGATTAAGCCGAGGCCTAAGAAAGATTTCATGATTTTTCTTAGGAAGTTGCCACAGGACCTCTCCTGCTTTTTGAAAGGCCTGTAAAGTCTCAAGCTTTCGAATAAGATCTTCCTTACTGGTGATTTCAAACTCTTCTCGCTCTAATAACTGCTTGACTCGCTGGTCATCCACTAAAGAGCGTTCAGATTTTAAATGCAGTAAAGTTGCCGCCATATAAAGATAATCACCAGCAATATCAAAGTTAAGCTCTTTTAAATTATCTAAATAATCCAGATATTGCTGAGTAATACGATTGAGTTCTAATTCCTTAACACTGATTTCATCTCGCTGCACTAAATGGAGTAATAGGGCCAAAGGGCCATCGAAGCGGTTGAGGTGAACAGTAATTTCATTCTGGTGCATAACTTAAAAAATTATCACGAGTTTATTGGCTTTCCAAGAATTTAACTCAAGTAAGTGAGCAGAAGTAAGAAGAAATTAATGCTCACCCGAGAAAGGTAGTGAGCCGGGGCCAAAAGAGTTTGTAAAATGGGAATTCCCATCATGGATAATCCTAAAATTCCCCATAAAATCAATGAGCTATAATCGGCTAGCTGGCGATACTTCATCAGTGCATGATGAGACAAAAAAACTGACAGCATATTAGAGCCATCCAGTGGTGGCAAAGGAATTAAATTAAAAATAGCTAAAATAAAATTAATAAAAATACTGTATTGCAGCATACCCAGAAAGATTTTCTGAAATCCCCACAAATCACCTTGCTGCACTGCAACTAAGGCTAAGAGAAAAGCACAAAAAGTTCCCAGAATAAGATTAGAAAGTGGGCCGGCAAAACTCACCCAAAAAAGCCCCTGCTTATAGTTTCTAAAATTTCGAGTCTCAATGGGAACAGGCTTGGCCCAGCCGATAATTGGAAACATGGCCCCTGTGGCTGCTGCCACAATCCCCACCATCGGTAAAATCAGCGTGCCTAAGACATCGGCATGCACAATAGGATTCAAAGTCAGACGCCCCATACGTTGAGCAGTCTTATCTCCAAAATAAAGAGCTGCTGCTGCGTGAGCTGCCTCGTGAATCACCACCGCTAGTAAAAAACCAGGCAGACATTGGGCAACAAAGTAAATAACCCCTGCTAAATCCATAAATTAGTTCTATCAGAATCAATTTGTGACAGCAAGAAACTCTGAAGCTATAATGAAGTTTAATCATTATGGCCAAGAAAAAAGTACAAATTGTTATTTTTAAGTCCAGTGATGGCAGCTGCCAAAAAATCACCCATGTGCTATTACTGAAAACCAATCGTCAACGGGGTCAGTTTTGGCAAAATGTCACAGGTTCAGTAGAAAATGATGAGTCCTTTTTGGCATCTGCACTCCGGGAAGTACAAGAAGAAACGCAACTACAGATTAATCAAGAAATTCTCAAGAAAATTGAAGTAGAGTATTTTTTCATCGATCGCAAAAAGCGCAAGGTGCATGAAAAAGTTTACACTTTCATCACCGATCAAGACCAGATTAGAATCTCTGAAGAAGAACACACTGAATACCGTTGGCAAGCAATTGATGATATTAATGAACAAAGTTATCTGTATTATACTAATTACGATGCTTTTTCTAAGGCGCTAAAATTTTGGCAAAGCTAGTTTTTATTTTCTATCCTTTATTTTTATTTTTATCTTATAGCCACTCTCTGCCACCATTTCTTGAAGTGCATCAAGCGGTGGTACAGGTTTATCAAGCTCCCCTGAAAAGTGGGCCCTCTGTTGACTCAGCTAATATTCAGTGGGTAAGCAAAGGACAAAAACTAGTGATTCACAGTGAGTATAATCAAAAAGAACAAGCTCAATCTCCTAAGGAACAAGATTTTTTTTACAAAACAATTGATCACAGTGGAAATCCTGCCTATATTCAGGCCCAATACCTGCAAATACTCTCCAAAGATCATAAAGAAATTGAAAGTTCTCGCTTGAGAATGCAGGATCTGAAATCCAATCGATGGCAAGATCCCACTGATCATCGTCTTAAGCAGTAAAAATGGAAAATATTTCCCCCGCTCATTTTTTTCTTTAAGGCCAAGAGACAAAAGCCGTAAAAGATGGCAAGCCATTTAAAAACCAAGCCAAGGAGGGACTGGATGAGCACTGCAACACAAAAAATTAAGAAGCAAACTGAAACTCAAAACAAAGTTCTTTTTCAAAAATTAGGAAATACTTGGTATATTTTCTCGCAAGTCAAGGATGAAATGATTTACTCAGTGATGCCAGAGGGAATGGATCCTCGCACCACCAATCTAGAGCTCTACGATGTCATCGAAGAGCATATGGAGTCTATGGGTTCTAGGAAAAATAACTTGGAAGCAACTGAATAATGAGTAAAATTAAACCTCTCAAAAATTATCTTCATCTCAGCGGCTACTCTAAGGAAAAAAAAGAGGTTGAAGAATTAAAAAATCAACTGGAACAAGCTCTTAAGAGTGAAAATAAAGCACAAAAAGCTGCACTGATTTTACAAAAATGGCTTAAAAACAAGTAACCGACAATCCTAGTCTGTTTTTTTAAGTTGTTAAAATTTCACAAAACTCAATTTTTTTTTAAAAAAATTACTTGAGTGAAAAAAAAAGCCTAAGAATTTATCAAGAACTTCCGAACAAGAAGCCAGTCAAAGTTTTTTACCATAGTGGTAAAGAACTTTTTAGTTTTTATTAACCACGGCAGGGATTTGCCAAGAAAACTCTTACGGCCCAAGAGTTGGAACTTTAAGGAGGATGCTATGTTTTTAACGGGAGGATAAGATGGGTTTAAGAATTAACACCAACGTGGCATCAATTTCAGGTATGAACAACATGAAAAAGGTGACTGCGGCACAGAGTGAATCAAACGCAAAGTTGAGCTCTGGTTCTCGAATTAACAAGTCTGCTGACGATGCGGCAGGTTTGGCGATCTCAGAAAAAATGAAATCGCACATTCGATCATCAAAACAAGCATCGAGAAACGCTAGTGATGCTGTCAGTATGATTCAAGTTTCCGAAGGTGGCTTGAATGAAATCTCTGGAATGCTCACTCGCTTAAGAGAACTTGCTATCCAATCTGGTTCTGACACCGTGGGTGACAAAGAAAGACAGTACTTGGATAAAGAGTACCAGCAGTTAAAAAACGAAATTCAAAGGATTTCTCAAACCACTGAATTTAACGGTAAAAAACTTTTAGCCGGCGATGGAGACGTTTATGATTTTCAAGTGGGAATCATGAACAATGACTTTGAAGATCGCATCACTTACAACTCTGCAGAAGTAGGTGCCACTCTAGACTCTTTAGGAATTGCCAATGCTGAAGCTGCCACTAAAAAAGGTGCCCAGCAAAGCTTAGGAGCTCTGGACGAAGCGATTCAAAGAGTGTCTGAAAACCGCTCCACTTTAGGTGCATTGCAAAACCGCTTAGGAGTGACCATCAACAACTTGGATACTTCAGTGGAAAACCTCTCAGCTGCTAATAGTCGTATCCGCGACCTAGACTTCGCTGAAGAGTCTGCAGAATCTGCTCGTTTAGCAGTCTTACAAAATGCTTCTACTTCAGTCTTAGCTCAAGCCAATGCTTCTGGAAGCTACGCGTTAAAGTTGATCGGCTAATCACCAACCTTACCAGGCCCTACCCTCTTTGAGTAGGGCCTTTTTTATTGTCTTCAGTGCTCAGTGGTGATAAATAATTCACACTATGCCTTCAACTCAGCTCGAACATTGTTTTCAAGAAAATTTTAATTATAGTCACAAAAACCCCTACCACCAAAAACTGAAAGACTTTGAGCAATTTGTGCTCACTGACAAAGAAGGTGAAAAGTTTCGCGGTGCTTGGAATCAACACTTCTTTAAGAGAGAACAACCAGTTATTTTAGAAATCGGATCAGGCTACGGCCACTTTATGCTCGAGTATTGTCAAAGGTATCCCGAGCATCATTATGTGGGGCTAGATTATCGTTTCAAGCGCAGCTACCAATTGGCCAGAAAACTCAGTGATTTTGAGAATAAAAACTTTTGTTTTTTAAGGGCCAAAGGGGAAAGATTACAATTTCTTTTTGCACCAGAAGAACTCGATCAGATTTTCTTTTTTTTTCCTGATCCTTGGCCCAAGACAAGGCACCATAAAAAAAGACTTTTTCAAGCAGCCTTTTTAGCTCAATGTGAAAAGGCCTTAAAAAAAGGTGGTCAACTGCTGGTCAAAACTGATCATAGTGGCTATTTTCAATGGATGCTGGAACACTTTGCCATTTACCAAAAGCAATCCAATCAACTCAAAATTATTTTTCAAAGCAGTGATCTTCATTCCGATTCACAAGCCTGCCCTCACACTGTTTTAAAAGAAATCCCCACTAAATTTGAAAAACTATTTTTAAGTCAGGGCAAAAAAATTAAAGCGCTGGTGATTGAAAAATTATGAGCTATCAAATTAATGAGATTAAAAATATCATCAAGAATACCCCGCTTTCCAAAATTATTGGAGAGTATCTGCCCTTAAAAAAGCAAGGGGCTAATTTTGAAGCTATCTGTCCTTTTCACCAAGACACTAAACCTTCTCTCAAAATCAGTGACTCCAAAGGGATTTATAAATGTTTTGCCTGTGAAGCTGCCGGTGATGCCATTAGCTTTGTGCAAGATTATAAAAAGCTAGATTTTCGTGAAGCTCTCAGTGAGATTGCCCAGCTGATTGGCATCTCTGTTCAAGAAATCCAAAAAAACTCTCAAGGTCAAAAAGAATCGGCCAAAATGATTCTTGCCAGAAAGATTATGAAGGCAAGTCACAGTCTTTTTTGCAAAAATGCTAGAGAAAAAGAAATCACCACCTTTGAAAACTTTCTTGATCAGAGAAAGCTTTCTCATCAAACTGCTGAAAAGTTTCAATTAGGTCTGGCCCCAGCTGGCAACGGACTTTTTCACTACCTGCAAAGCTTAGATAAACCAGAGGTGATTTCATTAGCATGTGAATTAGGTTTAATTAAGGAAAATCAAAAATCTCAATTCAACCAGAGTCACTATGATACCTTTCGCCAAAGATTTATTTTTCCTATTTGGGACCACTCTGGGCAATTATGCGGATATAGCTCACGTGCTATTCTTGCCAATCAACTCCCTAAGTACCTTAATTCAAAGGAATCATTTTTATTTAATAAAAAAGA
>SKGZ01000002.1 GCA_007117175.1 Bacteriovoracales bacterium
AGCTTTTTTTTTGCCAAAAAGTTGCCAAAAAGTACGCCGTTCTTTTGATTTTTTGTGGTTCAGGTATTTTTTAAGTCATGAGTAGTTTGATTGCCCCATTTAGCACAATTCGATATTCTTGAAGAAATTATAGGGAGCGTATGGTTAGGTATAGTAATAAAAAAGAAGTTATTCATGATCTTGACGTCTCTGGTTTTTTTGAAGGATGGCCCAACCATCCTGATGACGAGACATTAAAAAAAATATTATGTAATAGTCAGTTTATCCAGATGGCCATTGTTGATGTGAAACTAGTTGGTTTTATCAATGCCATATCAGATTTAATATTGACAGCTTACATCCCACTTTTAGAAGTACTTCCTGAATATCAAGGTCAAGGGATTGGTCAAAAACTAGTTACAAAAATGAAAGAGCAACTCCAAAATTTCTATATGATTGATATCTGCTGTGATCAAGACATTATTTCTTTTTATGAAAAACTTAGTTTTAATCAAGGATACTCAATGAGTCTTCGCAATTATCAAAACCAAGCAGGATTTATTAAATAAAGAACAGCGTACCTACATATGCTACCTTTTAATTTAGCCTAGCGTAGATAGATCATAAATATTTTACAAGGGGAATATTTTTGCTGAAAGTGATCAAGATAACCTCAAATCATGATTATTCATAAATGGTAGGTTAAAAAAGGATGGCGTACCTTTTGTGACCTTTTGTGACCCCTTTCGCTATTGCCCAAGTTATCTTTTTGCTGCTAAGCTAAATGTGATATGTTGGTTAAAAGAATAGCTAAAATTAGTTTACTGTTGTTGGGAACGCTAAGCGTTATTAACTTCTTTTATTTCTATTTTTCCGCCAATCTGCCAGACAATGCTTTTGCCATTAGTTCGCAAAGTGAGAGTTCTTCGCTAGTGAGTTATTACTTTTTTTCTGCCATGGTTTTACTGAGTTTCTACACAGGACCGTGGGTTTTCTTTAGTGCACTGGTGATGGCAGCGCGATTTTACTATCGAAGGCAAACCTATGAGTTTGCTCATGGGAGCACTGAGCTTTCCATTTTAGCTTTAAGTTTACTCAGTTGTTTATTTGTCAGTTTGACTATCGAACCGCAATTGGTGGGAGAAGGATTAGCTTATTACTTGAATTTGCAAATGAGCTACCCCATCTTTGCTTCACTGGCCTTAGTGAGTAGTGTTTTACTGGTTTTTTCATTGGCCGGCTGGTCGTGGCAAAACCTTAAGCAAATTTGCCGCACTTATTATCAGCGCTGGCAAATGCTTTATCAGAAGCTGGCGGGAAGTTTTAATTTTCTTGGTAAAAAGTCACAAGCTCTGATGAAGGATCCGGTGGGGCAAATTAGTTATCAGTATAAAATGAAGCTGAAAAATTTTGCAAAGCCGCAGGATGATGAAAGATTGGATGAAGCGGAGGTTATTGAGACCAGTGCGGCAGTTCCCTCTATGGATCATGCCATTCAAGAAGAACTTCCTATTAAGAAAAAAGCCAATTCGAAAATGAACTTTGATGAAATGATTGATTCACTGGCGGTGCAAAAAAATGACAAGCCCGTTTATCAAGGGCCGGATCAGCAATACTTTGATGGCATTATTCAGTGCTTGGAAGAAAAACTAGCCGAATTTAAGATTCAGGGAAAAATTATCAATATTTTAAAAGGTCCGGTGGTGGATACTTTTGAGTTGGAGTTAGGTCCTGGGGTCAAGGTTTCCAAGGTGACCGGTATTTCTGAAGATCTTAGCTTGGCCCTTTCTGGGGCTCCTTTGCGGATTGTTTATCCCATGAAAGGAAAAACCACCGTGGGCATAGAAGTGCCTCGCAGCCCGCGCGAGATTATTTATCTGGATGACGTTCTCAATACTAAGGAATTTAAAAACTGTCAGCACAGTTTGCCAGTGGTGTTGGGACAAGACGCTTTTGGTCAGGTCAGTGTGGTGGACTTAGCGCAAATGCCGCATATGCTAGTAGCGGGTTCTACCGGAGCTGGTAAATCTGTTTTTATTAATACTTTATTAGTGTCTTTGTTGGTGAAATTAGATCATCACAAGATGAAGCTTTTATTGATTGATCCCAAGCAATTAGAGTTAGCCTTGTATGCCAAATTACCCCATCTGTTGATGCCGGTGATTACTGAGGCCAAGATGGCTTCTTATGCGCTACTATGGGCCTGCGAGGAGATGGAGCGGCGTTATTCCATTTTAAAAGAAATGGGAGTGAGAAATATTGATGGCTTTAATGATAAGTTAGATCGGGCCTCAAGAGCAGAGTTGGCGGCTATTCAAGAGTTTTATAGTGATGATCAGGATTGGTTTTTGCCCCATATTGTAGTGATTGTGGATGAGTTTGCTGATTTGATTTTAACCAAGGTGGGCAAGGAAATTGAGACTAATATTTGCCGCCTAGCTGCCAAGGCCAGAGCGGCAGGCATTCATTTAATTGTGGCCACTCAAAGACCTTCAGTGGATGTGATCACTGGTCTGATTAAGTCCAATTTTCCCACCCGCGTCTCCTTTAGGGTGACTTCTCCTATGGACTCTAGAACTATTTTAAATTCGATGGGGGCAGAAAAGCTTTTGGGTAAAGGGGATTTACTTTACAAACACGGCATTGAAATGGGGCGTTATCACTCGGCCTATATTGATGAGGTGGAAATTGAGAATTTTATTCGCAGGATTTATAGCCAAGAAACTCATTTTGATGATTCTGCCATGGACTTTTTAGAGCGGGCCCAAGAGGGGCAAGTGATGCTCAGTGAGGATAGTTCCTCAATGGGTGGAGCAGCGCAAGAAGATGAGTTGTATGGGGAAGCGGTGAGTATAGTGACCAACTTAAGGGCTGCCTCGGCTTCCATGCTGCAGCGCCGTTTGAAAATAGGCTATAATCGAGCTGCCAATTTAATTGAGATGATGGAGCGGCAAGGGGTGGTTGGACCTCAACAGGGCTCTAAGCCGCGAAAAGTTTTGATGGCTAATGAGCGTTCTAATGCGCCGAGCCTATAAGAGATTTCTTGTCTCTTACAACCTTGTGTGTTAATAAACAATCTACAGTCAAACCAAAAATTAATCGTTCCACTTGGATCGTCTGGTAAGCTAGCTGAAATTGACAGGCTGGCGTGCTAGCAGGGGCGATGAGTTTTAACGAACCAAAGGAGAATTTATGTCAAACGCAATGGAAATCAAGGACTTGCTAGCAGCAGGAGCCCACTTCGGTCACCAAACTGAAAAGTGGAATCCCAAGATGAAGAAGTATGTCTTTGGACAGAGAAATGGTATTTACATCATTGATCTGACACAAACAGTGAATCAAGCTAAAAAAGCATTTGAATTTCTTAAGAAAAATTCCAGTGCAGGAAAGAGTGTTTTGTTTGTGGCTTCTAAGAGACAAGCAAGAGAGACAGTGAAGCAAGCCGCTGAAGAGTGTGGCGCGTTTTATGTCACCAATCGTTGGTTGGGGGGAATGTTAACTAATTATAAAACCATTTCATTATCAGTGGATAAATTGCGCAAAGTTGAGAAGATGAAAGAAAACGGTGATTTTTCTTTATTAACTAAAAAAGAGCAATCTAAGGTCAATAAGGAAGTTGAGAAGCTGGAGAAAAACTTAGGCGGGATTAAGGAAATGCGTAAGTTACCAGGCGCGATCTTTGTGATTGATCCAAATGTAGAGCATATTGCAGTGAAAGAAGCCAATAATTTAGGGATCCCAGTCATTGCCATTACAGATACTAATTGCGATCCAACTGGTGTGGATTATGTCATTCCAGGAAATGACGATGCGATTAAATCCATTAAGCTTTTTACTGAGTATTTTGCCAATGCAGTCAGTTCAGGTGGTAGTAAAGCTCGCAAGTCAGATGATAAGGACATTGATCGCGATGTAGCCCTGGAAAAAGAGATTCTTGCTAAGTTTGAAAATGACATTGAATTAAAAGAAGAGAGTGAAGATCTATAGAATTTAAAACTACTTGAATACGGAGAAATATTATGAGTTTTTCAGCAGCAGACGTGAAAGAATTAAGAGAGAGCACCGGTGCCGGGATGATGGATTGCAAAAAGGCCCTTACTGAGTGCAATGGTGATAAAGAAAAGGCAATTGATTTTTTGAGAACTAAGGGGTTGGCAGCGGTTGCTAAAAAGCAGAGTCGTGTCGCCGCTGAAGGGACCATCAGTGTGAAAACATCTCAAAATGCAGCTGTTGCCTTAGAGGTGAACTGCGAAACTGACTTTGTGGCCAAAAATGAAGACTTTATTCGCTTTGCCAATGATTCCGCAGATTTTTTACTAGCCAATGAAAATTTGAACACTGTGGAAGAGTTATTGAATTCTAAGACTGGGAATCAAACTTTTTCAGAGCGTCTTAACGAGTTAACCCTTAAGATTGGTGAAAAGATTGATGTTCGCCGTTTTAAACGAATGAATCTTAAGTCAGAGCACGGTCATTATGGTCACTATATTCACGGTGGTAGAATTGGTGTTTTAGTGGAGATGAAAACTGATAATGCGGTGAATGGAAAAAATGAAATTGAAGAGCTAGGCAAGGATCTTTGCATGCATATTGCTGCTTCTGATACTCGTTTTATCAATGAAAGTGATATCGATGAGAACTTTAAGGCCAGAGAAGCTGAGATCTATGCTGCTCAATTAAAAGAGCAGGGCAAACCTGAAAATATGATTGAAAATATCGTGAAGGGAAAACTTGCTAAATTGGCTTCTGAAGTTTGTCTTTATCAGCAAAAGTTTATTAAAAACCCCGACGAGACAGTTTCTCAATTGATTGCCAATGTGGAGAAAAAAACTGGATTGAAAATACAGGTTTCAGAATTCAGCAAAATGGTTCTAGGTGAAGGGATTGAGAAAAAACAAGAAAACTTTGCTGAGGAAATTGCCAAAATTCAAACAGGCTCACATTAGAAATGATGAAGTATCAGCGCGTTCTGTTAAAAGTGTCTGGTGAAGCACTTTCTGGAAGTGCGGGCTTTGGAATTGATAATTCTATTTTAGAAGAGATTGCCAAGGAAATTGTGGCAGTTGCTGAGATGGGTGTGGAAGTGGCCATCGTTGTAGGCGGTGGCAATATTCACCGCGGGGTCTCGGGAGCCATTAAGGGTATGGATCGTGCCAGTTCCGACTATATGGGTATGGTGGCTACCATGCTGAATGCTCTGGCATTGCAAGATTGTTTAGAGCGCAAAGGTCATTTCACAAGAGTTCAGTCTGCTATTGATATGAGAGAAGTCTCTGAGCCTTATATTCGCAGACGAGCGGTTCGCCATTTAGAAAAAAAACGAATCGTCATTTTTGCTGCGGGCACTGGCAATCCTTATTTTACTACTGATACCACTGCTGCATTAAGGGCCAATGAAATTGGGGCTGATATTATTCTTAAGGCGACCAAGGTTGATGGGATTTATGATAAAGATCCTATGGAGAATAAGGACGCGGTTAAATACGATCAGCTAACTTACTCTGAAGTCATTAGTCAGGGATTAAAAGTGATGGACACCACAGCGGTGACTCTTTGTATGGAGAACCAGATGAAGATTGTTGTTTTTAATTTCTTTGAAAAAGATGCTTTCAAAAGAATTATTCAAGGTGAAGCTGTAGGGACATTAGTACAGAGGTAAGTCCAGAGAAAGGTGGAGGAAAAAATGATTGAGCAAATTAAGAAAGAAATGCAAGAGGGAATGGAGAAGGCCATAAAGGTCTTATCGCAAAACCTTTCTAAGTTGAGGACTGGTCGCGCCAATCCATCGGTCTTGGATAATGTAATGGTTGATTATTACGGAACTGCCACTCCTATTAAGCAGGTGGGGCAAATAAGCACACCAGAGGCTAGGCTTTTACAAATCCAACCTTTTGATAAATCCATGATCGGGGCGATTGAAAAGGCGATTTTTTCAGCTAATTTAGGGGTGACTCCATCAAATGATGGTAATTTAGTTCGTATTCCTTTTCCCGCTTTAACAGAAGAGACTCGTAAGGACTTGGTTCGCGATGTTAAGAAGTTAGCCGAAGAAGCCCGAGTGGTTGTTCGCAATGTGAGACGAGATTATAATGATCAGGTGAAAAAATCTGAAAAAAATAAGGAAATCTCTGAAGATGAGTCTAAAAAACATCAAGCAGAGATTCAAAAAGTCACTGATCGCTATATAGAACAAATTGATGAGATTTTAAGCAAAAAAGAAAAAGAGTTAATGACGGTCTAATGAATCATCTTAAAAACGTTGCAATTATTATGGATGGCAATGGTCGATGGGCCAATGCCAGATTTAAGCCAAGATTTTGGGGGCACGTTCGCGGGGCCAAGGTGGTCCATCAAATCGTGGAAAAAGCTGTTGATTTAGAATTGCAAAGTTTAACCCTCTATGCCTTTTCTACAGAAAATTGGAGTCGACCTGCCAATGAGGTGCAAATCCTCATTAAGCTTTTAGATAAATTTATAGATAATGAGGCTGAGAAAATCCTCAGTCATAATATCCGCTTTAAGGTGATAGGCGACTTGGACTCATTAGATCCTCACTTAAGGGCCAAGGTTGAAAGGCTTGAGAATGAGAGTTCATTGCATGATGGACTACTTTTAGTCTTTGCCTTTGGTTATGGCGCAAGAAGTGAGATCGTCAAAACGACGCAAAAGATAATTGATTCTGGTGTTCAAAAAGTTGATGAAAAAACTTTTTCTCAAACACTTTTTTGTCCAGAGATTTCTGAGATCGACTTAGTCATTCGCACAGGAGGAGATCAAAGGATTTCTAATTTCTTACTTTGGCAAATCGCCTATGCTGAATTGTTTTTTACTCCGACACTTTGGCCAGATTTTAGTGCCGAGGAGTTCAATGTGATTTTGTCTAAGGTTAATAAGAGAGAGCGCCGCTTTGGTGGGGTTAAATCTTATCCCACTCAATTCGATCAATTAAGCGATGATTTCTTTCACCCTTAAGCTTATGAGTGTTGAAACTAAAACTAGAGTTTTTTCTGCTGCGATTATTCTAACAATTCTTGCATTCATTTTTCTATCCGGCACCTTTATCACGCAAATTGCCACACTTGTTCTGGGTGCTTTAATTCTGGATGAAATCTTAGTTCATTTTTTTCAATTGGCCAGATCCTCTATTGAATATCTGATACAACTTCTTGTTTACTTGATTCTTGTTTTTTTTATTTCTAGCTCTCAAGCAGACTTACTCAATCTCAGCTTGGGATTAATCTTAAACTCACTTTTGGTGATGACCCTTGCTTCCAGACGCCTTCTAAAGGCGATGAACTCTGCTCGTTATTTTGTGGGAGCATATATTGCAGTTTTCAGCGGTGTCATTTTGTTTCTGGTCAGTCAGCCCAATTGGATTTTTCATCTTATTTTTCTCATCACTATCGGTGCTTTGACTGATATTATGGCATGGTTTTGGGGGCGGCGTTTAGGACGAAAAAAACTCATGCCCTC
>SKGZ01000259.1 GCA_007117175.1 Bacteriovoracales bacterium
GAATTAAAACAATAGAGTGTTCCTGTAAATTATGCCCTTCTCCACCAATGTAAGAAGTGACTTCAAATCCGCTGGTTAATTTCACCCTACAAACCTTTCTCATGGCCGAGTTTGGCTTTTTAGGAGTGGTGGTATAAACCCTAGTACAAACTCCTCGTCTCTGAGGACAAGAATTCAAAGCTGGTGATTTACTCTTCTCAAAGCGCTCTTCTCGCCCTTTGCGCACTAACTGATTAATAGTTGGCATTCATTTCTCCTTCAAATTTGAACTGCAGCGAACATATCTACCACAGTCAATAAAACTTGACAAGCAGTCCTTGAAACCAGCACACCTCAAGGACTCAACCGGTCATTTTAACATCTATAAACTAAACGAAACTTCCTCTTCCGTCTTATCTTCTGGCTCATGTCCCACAACCTCAGCTTGTAAATCCCGATAACGGGGAATACCTGTTCCAGCAGGAATCAAACGTCCCATGATCACGTTTTCTTTCAATCCGCGCAATTCATCCTTTTTACCCTCTAAAGTCGCCTGAGTGAGCACTTTGGTGGTTTCTTGGAACGACGCAGCAGAAATGAAAGACTCAGTGGTCAATGAAGCCTTAGTGATTCCCAATAGCAACGGACGGCACTCAGCAGGTCGATCTCCGCGAGCAGTGAGCTCATCGTTGATCTCAGCTAACTCTCCGCGAGTAATAGAGTCACCTTGAACTAATGTGGAATCTCCAGGATCAGTCACTTCAACTTTTTTGAGCATCTGACTGACAATCACTTCAATGTGTTTATCATCAATGTCCACACCTTGTAAGCGATAAACTTCCTGAATTTCAGTCACAATATAATCGGCCAGAGCTTTGTCGCCTAGCACTCTTAAAATATCGTGAGGATTGGTTGGCCCATCCATAATTTGATCACCAACGCGAACATAATCTCCCTCGTTCACGATCACAAATCGCCCCTTGGGAATGGTGTAAACCACAGGCTCTTGCTCTGGATTTTCCGGTTTGATGATGACCTTACGAGATCCTCTGACCTCAGGACCAAATTCAATCACACCAGCAACATCTGCAATCTGAGCAGCATTGGCTGGTTTTCTAGCCTCAAAGAGCTCAGCAACCCTTGGAAGACCTCCGGTGATATCTTTGGTTTTAGTGGTTTCACGTTGAACCTTAGAAAGAGTTTGCCCGGCATGAATGCGATCACCTTCATTGACGACGATATTAGACCCTACTGGAAGGCGATAAATCGCACTGCGCTTAGTTCCCGGAATTTGCATGGGTTTGCCATCTTCACCCATGACTACAATACGCGGTTGCAATGATCCTTCCTTGCTCTCTAGAATCACCTTGTGTGATAAGCCTGTGACCGAGTCTACTTGCTCACCGACAGTTTTTCCAAGAATAAGATCTTCAAACGCTATAGTACCATCAACTTCACTCATCAGCGGCATGGCAAACGGATCCCATTCAAGTAATTTATCTCCAATATTGACTTGATCACCTGCTTTGAAGAACAAAGTTCCCCCGTAAACTGCGGGATAGCGCTCTTTTTCTTGACCAGTTTCTGTCTTAATAACAATCTCCCCAGTCTTATTCATCACCACACTAGAACCATCTTCGCGGCTCATATATTTCACATTTTCTAGGTGAATAATACCGGCTGTTTTAGCTTCTGATTTATTGACCTGGGCTCCTGCAGTAGCCGTCCCACCAACGTGGAAAGTTCTCATGGTCAACTGAGTTCCCGGCTCACCAATGGACTGAGCTGCAATCACCCCAACCGTTTCACCAATACTCACCAAGTGACCGCGAGCTAAGTCACGTCCAAAGCAAAGCGAGCAAAAACCATAGCGCTCCTTACAAGTCAGAACTGAGCGAACTTGAATTTGATCAATATCTTCATCTTCAATGGTACTCATATCCTTTTCGGTAAAAAGATGGTTTTTAGGGAAAATCACCTGACCATCTTTACCTTGCACATCGTGCAGACTGACCCGTCCAAGAACTCTTTTAGAAATATGCTCAACAATCTCTCCCGCTTCAACCCGTGAAGTCAGAGTGATGCCGTCATTGGTTTCACAGTCGTGCTGACGAATAATTCCGTCTTGAGCCACATCCACTAAACGGCGAGTCAGATACCCAGAATTAGCAGTTTTTAAAGCTGTATCAGCAAGACCCTTACGAGCACCGTGAGAGGAGGCAAAGTATTGTAGCACCGTTAAACCTTCACGGAAGTTGGAAGTAATGGGAGTCTCGATAATCTCACCAGAGGGCTTGGCCATCAAACCACGCATCCCCGCTAGCTGACGAATCTGAGCAGCAGAACCCCGCGCTCCAGAATCGGCCATCATAAAAATACTGTTAAAGGAAGGTGCTAGCGTTGACTCGCCCTTATCATTGGTAAATTTTTGAGTCGAAAGGTTCTCAATCATCACCTTAGAAAGACGCTCATTGGTTTGCGCCCAAACGTCTACGATCTTGTTATAGCGTTCACCATTGGTAATGGATCCTTCATTGTACTCATTCGTAATTTGATCCACCAAATCCTGAGACTCTTGGATAATGCTGGGTTTTTCGTTGGGAATCACCATATCTTTAACGTTAATAGAAATTCCTGCGCGAGTGGCAAATTCATAACCTAAACGCATAATCGCATCGGCAAAAAGAACAGTGTCTTTCTCATTACCTAAGCGATAAGCACGATCAATCAGTTTCCCCAACTCTTTTTTATTCAAGATTTTATTAATATCATCAAAGCTCAAACACTTGGGAGCAATGTCAAAAATAAAGGTTCTTCCCACTGTGGTTTCTTTCATTTCTCCATCAATTCTGACCTTGATAGGAGCTTGTAAGTGAAGATTATTAGTGTGGAAAGCAAATTGTGCTTCTTCCTTAGAAGAAAACACCTTGCCGTAGCCACGAGCAAACGGGCGCACCCGGCTCATATAATACATTCCTAGCACAATATCTTGTGATGGAATGATAATAGGCGTTCCATCCTTAGGCGAAAGAATATTATTGGTAGACATAGCCAAGACTCTGGCTTCAATTTGTGCTTCGATAGAAAGGGGTACGTGTACCGCCATCTGATCACCATCAAAGTCTGCGTTAAAAGCAGTACAAACTAAAGGGTGCAATTGGATGGCCTTGCCCTCAATTAAAACCGGCTCAAAAGCTTGAATCCCTAAACGGTGAAGAGTAGGAGCACGGTTGAGAAGAACTGGGTGCTCTTGCACAACACTTTCTAATATATCCCAAACCTCTTGTCTTTGCTGATCAACCATTTTCTTAGCGACTTTGATGGTAGTACAGTGACCTTTTTCAATCAGCTTATTGTAAATAAATGGCTTGAAAAGTTCTAAGGCCATCAACTTAGGAAGACCACACTGATGTAAGCGCAGATTAGGTCCAACCACGATCACCGAACGACCAGAGTAATCAACCCTTTTTCCAAGTAAGTTTTGGCGAAAGCGTCCTTGTTTTCCTTTTAACATATCAGACAAGGATCTTAAGGGACGCTTATTGGCTCCAGTGAAAACCTTACCGCGACGACCATTGTCAAAAAGAGCATCCACCGATTCTTGCAACATTCTTTTTTCGTTGCGAATAATAATCTCTGGTGCGTTTAATTCTTTTAATCTCTTTAAACGATTATTACGGTTAATCACTCGTCGATAAAGATCGTTCAAATCAGAAGTGGCAAAGCGACCTGCTTCCAAAGGCACTAGTGGTCTTAGATCTGGTGGAAGGATAGGAATCACATCCATCATGAACCACTCCGGCTGATTGGCTGATTTTAAGATTGATTCCACCACTTTTAAACGCTTGATATACTTTGCTCTAGCAAGATCAGTAGTCGCATCTTGCAAGCCGCGACGTAACTCTTTGTTGAGAAGATCTAAGTCAATCTTTTGCAACATATTCTTAACAATCTCTCCACCCATGCCGACTTTAAAAGAAACTCCTGCTTCCTTTAATTCAAAGGCTTTTTGCTCAGAAAGAATTGTCCCCACTTGTAGTCCACCCTCTTGATCGTGAGTGGCCGATTCAGTCACAATATAAGCTTCGTTATAAAGAATTCGCTCTAAATCTTTGAGGCTCAAATCTAAAAGAGCTCCTATTCTTGAAGGCAGTGAACGTAAAAACCAAATATGAGCCACAGGTGAAGCCAATTCAATATGGCCACAACGCTCTCTTCTCACTTTGGAAAGAGTGACCTCTACTCCACATTTTTCACAAACCACCCCACGGTGCTTCATCCGCTTATACTTTCCACAAATACACTCGTAATCCTTAATAGGCCCAAAAATTTTAGCACAAAAAAGACCATCTCTTTCTGGCTTAAAAGTTCGGTAGTTAATGGTTTCAGGTTTTTTTACTTCTCCAAATGACCACTCACGAATGGTGTCTGGTGAAGCCATTTTAATTGAAACAGCTTCAACACTAATGGGGTCTTTGGGTTTGTCAAAAAAGTTTAATAAATCTTTCATTGAGCCAAGCTCCTTGCTATTTTGTTAAAAAATTAAAGTATAGGTTCCGGCATATTTTCTTCTAACTTCACATCCAGTGCTAAGGCCTGTAGCTCCCTGACTAGAACGTTAAAAGACTCTGGTAAGCCGGGTTCGAGAATTTTCTCACCTTTGACAATAGACTCATACATACGAGTTCTACCCACCACATCGTCTGACTTCACTGTCAAGAACTCCTGAAGGGTATAAGCTGCACCGTAAGCTTCTAATGCCCACACTTCCATCTCTCCTAATCTCTGACCACCAAACTGAGCTTTACCGCCCAATGGCTGTTGAGTAACTAGCGAGTATGGCCCTGTGGAACGGGCGTGAATTTTCTCATCTACTAAGTGGTGAAGTTTTAACATATACATTTGTCCCACGGTCACTTCCTCAGCAAAAGCCTCTCCAGTGATTCCGTTAAACAATGTGGTCTTACCACTCTTATCAAGGTCGGCAATTTCTAGCATCTCCTCAATATCCGCTTCAGTTGCTCCATCAAACACATGGGTTGAAAAGCGAACACCAGTGGACAATTGTTCTGAAAGTTCAATGATGCGTTTGTCACTAGCACTTTTTAGCCACTCTTTAACTTCATCAGTTTGATAGATTTTATAAATAAAATCGCGCAGTTTATCAGCTTCAACTTTTTGCTCCAGCATGATTCTAAACTTCTCACCAAGACCGCGACCAGCCCACCCAAGGTGAAGCTCTAACAACTGACCGATATTCATACGAGAAGGAACCCCCAATGGATTGAGAACAATCTCAACTGGTGTCCCATCGGCAAGATAAGGCATGTCTTCCACTGGAAGAACTCGAGAAATCACACCTTTATTTCCGTGGCGTCCCGCAACCTTATCACCAGGCTGTAGCTTTCTCTTAATTGCTACATAAACCACAACTTTTTTAATCACCCCTGGTAATAACTCATCACCGTGGTGTAATTTACCAATTTCATCATTGGCCTTAGTTCTCACACCATTGATTTCGTTACGAACATCGGCAAAGTAATTGGTCAATTGCTCTTCCACTTCAGGTTTTAAAGGAATAAAACCAATCAAATCAAATGGGATCGATCTTAAGTCCTCTTCTGTGATTTCTGCACCTTTTGCCAATAACTCAGTAGAGCCATCTTCAGAAACCAATTTATCAGTGGTCTTATGACCTTTGAGCATTTGTGCAATTTTCTTCAAAGCTGCATGCTGAATCGCATTGACCTCAATTTTTTCATCGCGACGAATAATGGCCGTTTCTTTTTCAATAATTGCTTTCGAGCGTGCGTCAAGCTCCACACCTTCACGAGTAAAGACATGGGCATCAATCACTGTCCCGCGAACAGATGAAGGAACTCGCAAACTTGAGTCCTTCACGTCTCCAGCTTTATCACCAAAAATCGCTTTGAGTAATTTTTCTTCTGGAGAAAGCTGAGTCTCACCTTTGGGGGTAATTTTTCCAACCAGGATATCACCAGGCTTAATAATAGCTCCCACACGAATAATTCCCGCTTCATCTAAGTCTTTTAAAGCCTCATCACTGACATTGGGGATATCGCGAGTAATCTCTTCTTTTCCAAGCTTAGTGTCACGAGCTTCGATTTCAAAGCTCTCAATATGAATTGAAGTGAAAAGGTCGCGACTCAAAAGGTTTTCACTAATAAGAACAGAGTCCTCATAGTTATATCCCCCCCATGGCATAAAAGCCACTAGCGCATTTTGTCCAACTGCCAAGTCACCATTTTGAGTGGCAGGTCCATCGGCGATCACATCACCTTTTTTCACCACATCACCTTCTTTCACTAAGGCTTTTTGGTTATGGCAGGTATTTTGGTTTGAGCGCTGATACTTAATCAGCTTATAAATATCAACTCCCGACTCACCTTCAGTAATCTTATCTCTTTGAATCACAATTCGATTGGAATCTACAAAAATAACTTTACCGTTATGAGCCGCAATTAAAATCGCTCCAGAGTCTTGAGCCACCAACTTCTCAATACCTGTTCCCACAATAGGAGCATCGGTTTTGACTAAAGGCACCGCCTGTCTCATCATGTTTGAGCCCATCAATGCACGGTTGGCATCATCGTGCTCCAAGAAAGGGATCAGTGATGTGGCAATGGAAATCATCTGAGAAGGAGCCACGTCCATAAGATCAACTTCAGCTGCGTCCACTAAGGCAAGCTCACCTTCTTTACGAGCTGAAATCATGGTTCCATCAATTTTACCTTTTTTCACATAGTCTGGATTGGCTTGCGCAATGGTTTTGCCCTCTTCCTCGAATGCTGAAAAGTACTGAATATCTCCACTGAGTTTTCCACTGTCTTCCACTACCCGATAAGGAGTTTCAATAAATCCGTATTCAGAAACCTTGGCAAAAGTTGCCAAAGAAGTGATCAAACCAATATTGGGTCCTTCTGGTGTTTCCACCGGACACATTCGACCATAATGTGTGGAGTGAACGTCGCGCACCTCAAATCCGGCACGCTCGCGAGTCAGACCACCAGGTCCCAGAGCCGAAAGTCTTCTCTTGTGAGTCACCTCTGATAGTGGGTTGGTTTGATCCATAAACTGCGATAACTGAGAAGAGCCAAAAAACTCTTTCACAGCTGCAGCCACTGGTTTTTGATTAATGAGATCATGGGGCATCATGCTTTCAATTTCTTGAATGGCCATACGCTCTTTCACTGAGCGCTCCATTCTCACTAGACCAACACGAAATTGGTTTTCTAGTAGTTCACCCACCGCACGAACACGACGATTACCCAGGTGATCAATATCATCAACTGCACCTCGACCATTATTCAAGTCCACCAAGTATCTGACAGTCATGATAATATCTTCTTTAGTCAGGACAGTGTTTTCTACTGGAACCTGAAGACCAAACTTATAATTGATCTTCATTCGTCCCACTCGACTCAAGTCATACTTCATTTCATTGAAGAATAAATTTTGAAATAACTCTTCGGCGGCCTCTAATGTGGGTGGCTCACCTGGACGTAAGCGCTCAAAAATTTTAATCAAAGCTTCTTCACTAGAAGCAGTCTTATCCAGGATCAAAGTATTGCGAATTTGATCTCCATAGTTAACGTTATCGATGTAAAGAACATCAATGGTTTTCACCCCCTTACTGATCAGATCAAAAATCTTCGCCTCACTTAAAGCTTCATTGGCGGCAATAATCACTTCACCTGTTTTAGGATCAAAAACATCCTTGGCAGATGCTTTGCCAACTAATGCCTCTAACTCAATAGGGATTTTCTTTAATTTTGCTTCCTGTAGTTTCTTCAAGGAGAGCTTGGTGATTTTCTTACCTTTTTTAATAATAGGATCTTTACTCCCTTTGGCAACGATATCACTGTCAGCTCTTGAACCTAACAATAATTCAAAATCTAACTCTCTTTCAAAGTTTTTATCTTTAAGGTGAATTGTTTCCGTGTGATAAAACAATCCTAAAAGCTCTTCTTCCGAATAGCCCATTGCTTTTAAAATAACGCTGACATGCAATTTTCTCTTGCGATCAATACGAGCATATAAAATATTTTTGTGATCAAATTCAAAGTCTAACCATGAACCGCGATGAGGAATAATACGAGCAGAGTAGAGTAATTTTCCACTGGAGTGTTTTTTACCACTATCGTGCTCAAAAACAATCCCTGGTGAACGGTGCAACTGAGAAACGATCACACGCTCCGTTCCATTGAAAATAAAAGAACCGGTCGCAGTCATTAAGGGAATATTACCCAGATAAATTTCTTGTTCTTTGATCGATGAAACCTCTTTGGTTCCCTCTTCTTCATTTTTTTCAAAAAACACTAAACGAACCGTGACCTTTAATGGTGACTCAAAGGATAAACCGCGAGCACGACACTCTTTTTCTGAGTACTTAGGAGCTTCCAGATTATAAGAAACAAACTCCAGGGTAATGGCTTCATTAAAATCTGAAATAGGAAAAACTGATCTAAAAACAGCTTGCAAGCCAACATTTTTTCGATCTTCTGGTAAAACATCTTTTTGCAAAAACTCTTCGTAGGAATTAATTTGCAGCTTCATTAAATTGGGCGGTGAAAGAGCATAGTCTGACTTTTTAAAACTCTTTCGATACCACTCATTGCGAGTAAATACATTGGCCATTTTCCTGACTCCTAACTTAGTTTTCTTTCTTCAATACAATACGCTAAAAAAATACGCAAAAAGGGAGCGTGAGAATCCACACCCCCTTTTTAAAACAATTTTATCGTTTAAGAGACTACTTAAGCTCAACCTTAGCACCGACAGCTTCAAGCTTTTTCTTCATCTCTTCAGCTTCTTCCTTCGGTACTCCTTCTTTCAAGTTTTTAGGTGCGCCCTCTACTAGATCCTTCGCTTCTTTAAGACCAAGCCCAGTGATTCCTCTCACCTCTTTAATCACGTTAATTTTACTAGATCCTGCCTCTGCGAGCACAACAGTGAAATCAGTTTTCTCTTCAGCAGCAGCACCACCAGCTGCCGCAGCGCCACCAGCAACAGCTACCGGAGCAGCAGAAACTCCAAATTTTTCCTCTAACTCTTTCACCAAGTTAGCAAGATCCATTACAGACATGTTTGATACGTGTTCAATTAATTGTTCGTTAGTCATGATTTTTCTCCTTCAATCTCTCAAATTTTATGCTTGTTGTTGTTCTTTTTGTTCTTTAATGGCATTTAGCACTCTCGCAAATGCTGAAACAGGTGCATTGAAAGTGGCTAGAAGTGTTGCCAATAATTGATCTCTTGGCGGAAGACTTGCCAGAGCCTTCACATCAGCCTCGCTCAATTCTTTTTCACCCAGAAAACCACCGCGCAGGCTCACCACATCGTGCTCTTTAGACGTGTCGTAGATTGCCTTAGCCACAGATGCAGAGTCTTCAAAGGAAAATGCCAAAGCATTGGTCCCCTTTAATTGACTCAACATTTCTTCGCAGTAAGTGCCAGCCGCAGCTCTTTTAAAAAGAGTGTTGCGAGTCACTACTACGTGACCTTTAGCATCGCGAACTTTCTTTCTTAATGCCACTGCATCATTGGCCGTTAGACCAATAGTGTTGGTAAGGAAAATTGCCCTAGCTTTGGCAATATGGTCTTTCAGTTCGTTGACCACCTTTTCCTTATCCTGTCTTGTCATCATAAAAACCTCCTTTATGAATTGGATCTGGAGGGGGATTTCCGCTGGATTTACACAAGCTTCAATGCTCAAACCGACTTCTTCAACCCCAGTTTATCTTTACTTAGTTATAATTCATCATTGCTTCTTGAGCATCCACGGCCACACCTGGGCTCATAGTAGAACTCACTGTCAGTGACTTCACATAAACACCCTTGGATGCTGCTGGCTTCGCTCTCATAATGGCAGAAATAATCGCCTTAAAGTTTTGCAATAAGCGATCATTTTCAAAGCTCTTTTTTCCGATTGGAACATGAACAATACCGGTCTTGTCAGCACGGTACTCTACCTTACCAGACTTTTGCTCTTTCACTGCTTTTTCAATATCAGTTGTCACTGTTCCCAGTTTTGGGTTGGGCATTAAACCACGGGGACCTAAAACTCTTGCCACCTTACCAATTTTTCCCATCATATCAGGAGTGGCAATCACACGATCAAACTCCAACCAGCCACCGCTGATTTTAGTGATCATATCCTCTCCCCCGACATAATCAGCTCCAGCGTCTTCTGCTTCCTTAATCTTTTCCCCAGAAGCGATCACTAGAATTTTCACTTCTTTTCCAGTTCCTGCAGGCATCACCAACGCCCCACGGACCATTTGATCAGCGTGTCTGGGATCAATTCCCAACTTAAAAGCCACATCGATAGTCTCATCAAACTTGGCAAAAGAAATGGATTTCACAACATCCAAAGATTCGCTGACAGAGTAGTTGCGATTGACATCAAACTTTGTCAAAGCCTCAGTGTACTTAGGTGATCTTTTTTTCATTTTTTCCTCCTCGGTTCCAACGAGACAGCTCTCAGGCTGCTCTCCCGAACGACTTTATTAATAATCTAATTTCATTCCCATAGAGCGCACTGAACCCTCTACAGTTTTCTTAGCTGCATCAATACTGGCTGCTGAAAGATCTGGCATCTTAATTTCAGCAATTTCTGTCACATGCTTTTCACCAATGGTGCCAGCCACATCATGACCAGGCTTACTGGATCCCTTCTTCAGCTTAGTCTTATCTTTAATCAAGTAAGTGGCTGGAGGAGTCTTAGTGATGAAAGAAAAAGAGCGATCAGAGTAGACCGTAATAATCGTGGGTAGCATCACTCCTGCATCTTTTTGAGTCTTGGCGTTGAACGCTTTACAAAACTCCATGATATTCACACCTTTTTGTCCCAAAGCAGGTCCAATTGGTGGAGATGGGTTGGCTTTGCCCCCCGGTATCTGTAATTTAATAAATCCTACTACTTTCTTGGCCATAATGATTCTCCAAATCTATGCAATACTATGCTTTTTCAACCTGTGTAAAATCTAACTCCACCGGAGTTGGTCGGCCAAAAATTGAGACGTTCACCTTCAATTTGCCTTTCTCGTTCACTGCTTCCACTGTTCCCACAAACGAGGCAAAAGGTCCTTCAATCACTTTCACCGAATCTCCAGAAGAGAAAGTATTCGTTCCTCTCTTCTTCTTAAATCCATCAGCCACCTGCCCTAACAGAGCTTGGGCTTCTTCATCGGCAATAGGAGTCGGCTTATTGCGATCTCCACTCACAAATGAAGTTATTTTGTCAGTATTCTTGACAAGGTGCCATGTTTTATCATTCATCACCATCTTTATCAAGATGTAACCTGGAAAAAATTTCTTTTTAATATTGCGCTTTTTGCCGCTGACATTGGCAGTCACCGTCTCTTCTGGCAATAAAATATCCGAAAAGCTATCGGCCATCTTGTGGTTGATAATGCGCTCTTTTAAAGTTTTAGTCACTCGGTTTTCAAAACCACTTAAAACATGCACCACATACCAACGAAATTCAGGGCCTTCACCGATGGCAAAAACACTCTTGTCTCCAAGCACTCCCTGATGAACCTGTTCTTGCTCTGAACCTGTCTCTTCTACTGCCGATGTTGTTTCATCACTCATATTTATTACCCTTACCTTAGTAAAAAGCGGGAAGCTGACTTAAAACCCAACCTGCTCCCATATCAAACATACCTAAAATAAACCCCACAATCGTCACTAACACCATCACCACTAAAGTAGTGCGAAAAGTCTCGGAGCGATCGGGAAAAACCACCTTAATCATCTCGTTATAAGTCTCTACTAAAAAGCGAGAACTGGTTTTATGCTTAATCACAATTAAGAATGCTAAAGCAGAAAAAGCAATCGCCACCATCTGCGCCACAATCATAAAATTAGCAATTTTCACTTCTAATTCAAACCAATCCCCTAACTGCAAAAAAAAGCGGTAAAGAATTTGAAAAAGAAAAAAGCAACCAAGCGCTAGACCACCATAGATCCACTTGCGTCCGTCATTATTATCTGCGATCATAAACCACCCATTTTAAATATGAAAAAAACGTGAAATCTCCTTATACACTCATTAAAACAAAAATTGAACTAGTTTTTTTACCATGACGACGCAGGGCATTAAAAATGAAACACTCCTTGTCTATTTATTGGCGGCCAGCGAGTTTTGCCACGTGCTGGACTTTGTCATTATGATGCCCTTGGCTCCCACCTTTATGCGCGAATTCTCCATCTCCGCCCAGCAGTTTGCCCTGCTGGTTTCCAGCTATAGCCTCAGTGCTGCGCTGTTTGCCATCTTAGTAGGACTCATTGCTGATTTCTTTGAACGCAAAAAATTTTTATTGATTATGTTCACTGGCTTTATTGCTGGAACAGTTTTTTGTGCAATGGCCCAAAGCTATCCTCAGCTGATGACGGCACGTGTCATTACCGGAGCCTTTGGCGGAGTCATCAATGTGGCCATCTTTTCGATTCTAGCCGAAATTGTTCCCTACGCCCGCCGCGGCCGGGCCACCGGAGTGGTCATGTCCGCCTTTTCCATGGCCTCAGTGCTGGGAGTTCCTCTAGGGCTCACTTTGGCCTTAGCTCAAGGCTCCTCCAGAGCTCCCTTTTGGGCCATCGCACTCTTTGCCAGCGCCATCTACTTGCTGATCTTACTGATCTTTCCCAAACTCAAGGAGCATCTCAAAGAAAATCAATCCTTTCAAATCACTCACACCCTACGACGCTACTTAATGGTTTTCACTCACCCTACTCACTTACAAAGTTTTTTCATCGTGGGCATTCTCACCTTTAGCACCTTTAGTTTAATTCCTTTCATCAGTCCCTTTGCCGTTAACAACCTAGGAATTTTAGAAGAAGACTTACGTTTGATCTATTTGGTGGGTGGCTTTTTTACTGTGCTGTCCTCTCGCCTGATCGGAATCGCCTGCGATCATTTTGGAGTACTCAAAGTTTTCTTAACAGTTGGTTTGGCCTCAACTCTACCCATGATTGGCTATACCCATCTATGGCCAATGCCACTTTATCTGATTTTGACGATGACTACTTTATTTATGATGTTAGCCTCTGGTCGCTTTGTGCCCACTATGACTTTAGTGACTCAAATTCCACCCATGGATCAACGGGCCACCTTTATGTCCATCTTAAGTTCTTCTCGCTCATTTTGCATGTCTTGTGCTGCTTTTTTGGCCGGGCTTTTTATTACCACCCAGCCAGATGGTTCACTGCAGGGCTACCCGCAAGTCAGTTATCTTTCGGTGAGTTTAACCTTGCTGGCCTTGTTTTTGTTTGCAAGATTGTATCAGAAAGTGCGCTGATTTGGTGTTAATTTAAGAGCAGACTTTAAATTGACACCACCTCGAACTTGTAATATATTGAAATCATGTATGCTCGAGAAATTTCTTCTTGCCTAAAAAAATCATTAAATCATTACCCCATTCTCACATTATTGGGTCCAAGACAGTCGGGCAAAACAACACTAGTTCGAAACCTTTTTAAAGATTTTAGTTATCACACTCTGGAAGACCCTGACACCAGACAAATTGCCCAAGAAGACCCAAGAGGTTTTCTTAAAAAACTTTCCCATAAGGCCATCTTAGATGAAATTCAGCGTGTTCCCATACTCACCTCCTACTTGCAAACAATTGTTGATGATCCAAAAAACAAAAGTCAATTCATCCTCACTGGCTCTAATAGTCTTTTACTCACTGATTCAATAACCCAGTCCTTGGCAGGTCGTACTGAACTTTATGAGCTACCACCCTTATCACTTTCTGAAATTGTACAAAAAAATAATAACCCCCAACTCAATGATCTGCTCTTTTATGGAGGCTACCCCAGAATCCATCAAGAGAAACTTGACCCTACTCGCTGGCTGAAAAGCTATTTTCAACTGTATGTGGAAAAAGATATCAGGCAAATCACCAATATTAGTCAAATTGACCTCTTTGAAAAATTTGTCAAACTCACAGCTGGTCGAGTGGGCCAATTAATCAATGCTTCATCACTGGCCAATGAAGTTGGCTTAAGTAGTCCAACCATCTCACAATGGATCACCGCTTTAAAGTCTACTTTTATCTGTTTTACTTTGAATCCTCATTTTAAAAATTTTAACAAAAGAATTGTAAAGACTGCTAAAATTTACTTTTATGATACTGGTCTACTCTGTTACTTACTTGGCATCACTTCTAGCGATCAACTAAGTATTCATCCTTTAAGAGGGCAAATCTTTGAAAACTTTATTATTAGCGAATCTTTTAAAAAGAAAATGAACAAAGGGCAAGATACCAATTTTTATTTCTGGCGAGATCAAAAGGGGCATGAAATTGACTTAATTGAAGATCGCTCCAGTTATCTCTTTCCCGTTGAAATTAAACTCAGCCAAACCTTTCACCCGCAATTTATTAAAAATATTCAATACCTTAATCAATTACAAGAAAAGGATATCAATCTCTGCCAACCCAAAGGACAAGTGATTTATGGTGGTGAGAATGAGAGGTTCTTTAAAGAAGTCCAAATCATCCCTTGGCGAGAATACATAACACAATCAAGGTGCTAAATTATTAATACGCTCATACTCTAACCTTAATAAGCTTAACTTGTCTTCAAGTCCCTTAATATCAGCCGGACTCATTGAAATGGAACCTGCTTTGGCACGGTTCAGAGTATGCTGCCCTCTTTCAATTAAATCATTCACCTGACTAGCATTACTGTTTTTATACATCCTAGCATTATCAGGAGTGAGGTCTCGGTAAATATTGCGCCATTCTTGTTCACTGCTAATTTGCCTGGCCATTACATCATTAAAATTCGTCGAATGTTTTTTTACCACCTTAGAGGCGTGTTTGCGTAGATTCTCTTTTTTTGCTAATGTTGTTTCTAACTCTGTTTTACGACTTCTAAATCTTATGGCCATGTCTCCTAGATCGCTAGAATCCAATGCCTGATCAATCTGCTGAATCTGACCTTTAATCTTATTGATATTAGAACTCATTTCATCTTGAATATTTCCCCAAGTGATCTGTCCATTGTCGGCTCTTCTCGAAATAACTCTTTCGTCAAAATCCGCAAAGGAATTAGACTCTCTGTAAATTCTCTTCATCTCGTCACGATTTATTGCTCTGCTTGTTTGACTAGAGGGAGAGGACGCGCTCGACCTTGCAGTTGAAGTCGTCGCTGTTGGCGGTGTAAGTTGATCAAAGTTCACTGCGCTATATCCTTCAACCTTAAGCCTATTGACTACTGTTCTATCCATGGTCTTAATAAGAGCTTCTATTTCAGAACTGGCACTTGCAAAATCTCCCCCTTGAGACTGAAGAAATCGGTATTGATTGACCAGATCCTCTTGCAGAGCAAATAGATCTGTACTATTGCCACCTCTTCTATAGTCTCGTATCGCCTGATTAATTCTATTTCCATTTTCACTTTTTAATCTTTTAGTTAAAGTGCTAACACTGGTGGAGTCATTATCTTTAATGGCTTTTTGAATTCTAGCATATGCACTTGCACCAGTTCCCTGGCCGACAATTCCATTTTCCATCAGGATTCTTATTTCTTGCGAGTTGAATCCAGCCTCTTCTAAGATTCTTCTTTTTTGCAATAACTGTGTCTTAGTATAGTTTTCTAACCCTGCCAGATTCACACCATCTCTACCTATTTGACCCGCCCCTACTCTGTGAGCTTCTATGACCGCATCGGCTTGTTGGGGCGTTAATTGGCGATTGAGTTTTTGCTGTGCATAGGCTGTCCTCTGACGATTACTGGCGTCTGGAGAAACCATAACTCGCCCAGTTCTGGCACTGGTCACGGTAGGAGCAACTGCTGCTCTACCTCTAAGAAGAGATTCTGTGGTTCGTTGACCCGCTTGAAAAACACGAGCCTCAAATCTTGCCAATTGCCTCACAGGTTGAGTAGCGGTACGCGCCGCTCTTGAAGCAAGAGAGACCGGTGCACTTTGAGCGGCTGCTCTGGCCATGGCACTGGCCGCTTGAAAAGCCGGTGTTTGTTTAATTTGCGCCACATGCCTTAAAGTCCGTGCTGCCGTGGTGCGGGCCGCTGCTGCTGCCGCGGAAGCTGCAGCTCGAGCTCCTCCCGCTACTCGTGTCGCCCTGGAAGCTCGACCAAGGTGAGCAAAACGAGATGTCATTTTAGCATACTGACCTGAAGCTCTTAAACTTGCTGAGATGGCCCTTGCTCCTGCACTCACTCCCTTAGAGACAGCTCCCGCCGCAAAGGCAATCCCCACTATCTCTCCTCCCAAATAACCCATACCACTACAAAAAGCGCTGATCTTATCTGCTGAAGTTAAGCAATTCCAGTCTGCTGGCTGCAAACACTCTCCACTCATCGTGGCCGGATTGGACCACTCAGCACACATCAAATCGTGAGTGACAAATTCTTTAAACATTTCGGAAACAGCATTAAACTTCTCCCTGGCCCAATCTCCTAAGTTTCTTTTGGCCTTACCCATCTCCTCATCATCTAATTCACCCAATGTTGTTTGCTTATCAGCACTGGTATCTTCCACCCCACGAATCCAACTCCAAAAATGACTGGCCTGTTGACCTACCCACTTGGCCCCCATCTTTAATAAATCCCAAATACCTGAAATAGCTGACACTATACTTTTAAAAAAACCCACAATCATCTGCTGCAAACAACCTGCCTCTGGACTATTTTGGCAGCGTTCTTGAATCGCTTTTGGCTGAGTACCTATTTGAAAAAAACCCAAATCAAAACTCAATGCATTCGTCGCTGCACACATCAACTCACGACCAAAGTTATCGTTCTCCTTTTTGGCCTGACAGTCCACCGCTGCTTGCAGCTCTTCATCCAAAAGTGATTGTGCTTCATTGCAACCAAGACTCTGATCATCTGCACTTTCAATTTTATCCGCTACCCGCTCAATGCGATTGGCACCATCTGCAATACGATGACTAAGGCTCTGACACAATAGAACTGCGCGCAGATCTTCTTCATTTTGCACAGGACAATTGTCTTCAAATTGCTTCAGGTCACTTTCTAGAATATTAGTGAGATGCTGAAGATTCGAATTCAAATTGCTAATATCTTTTGAGTCACTCACCGCTGGCAACGGCTCCAAATCAGCAACTGCTGGAGACATATGAATTTTGAGCGCGCGACACATTGCTGTGTGGGCTTGCCGACCTTTACCTTCATTACAAATCTGGCTGATGGCCTCAGCGCTATCCCAAAAAAGCTCCGGATTTAAATTCACATCAACTTGCTCTTCACTCTCTGCAGTTAACCTGCGACAATTGGCAAAAGAAGAGTTGCGGGCCTGAGCTGTGTCAATAGGCACACAGGCCCGTGCACCAAAAACCGCCGGGTTGCACATCATCTGCCCTGAATCACAGTCTGAAACTTGAGAATAAAAACGATTGCCCTGTGCTGGATCACAACCTCCAGAGCTATTGCGAGTGGCAGGCCAGCCACCTATTAAGCAAGTATAAGACTCGGCTAGCGAAGAAAAAGAAAAAAGCAAGAATAAAAGTAAAGACCATCTCACTTTAAACACTCCATTTTCTTAATAGCGTTTTGTAATTCTTTTAATTGCTGTGTTTCACTTTTTAAGCTCACTGACTTCAGATGAATTAATTCTCCTTGGCAATAACCATAATAGGTCATCTCTTGAATCACCTTATCTAGTTTTTGGTAAGTAAAGCCAATGGAAAAAAACTGCTCCGAACTTTGAATATTAAAAAGTTGCGGCTGAATCGGATCCAGAAACTTAAAGCCTCGACTCTGGCTCCAGCGCTGTCTTTCTTGGTAATAACTTTGAGGTTCCTTGTGCAAGGTCTGTAAATCAAACTTAAGATCCTTGACCCCCGTGATCGTTAGACTTAGATTGCTTCTAAAGTTGTTTTGATAATCAGCTAACCAAACATGGGAAAATCCCATAAAGTCTTTTTCATACTGCCAGGCAAGATTGAATTTTACTTTTTGCTCAATCACCTTCTGCTCAGCTAAAGCAAAAAAACTAATAAAAAATAAAATAAAGCACACAGCTCTGCAGATCATAATCTAACTATCGGAATTAACTTAATTAAACTTGATTAACGGACTAAAATGAGCCACTATGCGTCATAATCTTCACACTATAAACATTGACTTGTGACAATTTATTTGATTTAAGGGTGGCACTTTTGACTTTGGAGGTTAAATATGAAATTTTTCGCAATCACATTCACTTTACTCATCAGTGCTCAATTCAGTTTTTCCGAGGCACTAACTTTAAAAAACACCGCTCGAATTTTGCCAACAGAACCAAAAACGGGTGATCTCTACATTAAAGTTTACACAGATGAACAAAATTCTCTAGTGAGCTTTCAGCGCTGTGTCTACAATGTCAAAGATAGCTGCTTCAATCTTGGCCTTAATGAAACTTATACCGTTCAGGAGCTAGAAAGCAAAAGTAGAGGGGCCAGTCAAAGCTTCTACCTAAGCCTGTTTAGCTATGTCACCATCACCTCGATTACCACTTACGCTGGCGCACGTCTTGTCGCAGGTCCCTCCACCATTGGCACTGGCTCTGGTTATGGTCGCACGGTTGGAGACGCTCTAGAAAGGTTAACACAAATAGTTGGAGGAGTACTTGGTTTCTCTGCTTCCACCGCGGGATTCGTTCTTTTTGCCAATCCTATAAAGTACAATCGTACACGTATTGATGTCAATCGCTCAATGAAAGCAGTGCAGGAGGAAGCTGACGTACACGTCAATGATATCCATAGGCTCATCTCTAATTTAGAGAACTTATTAAATTAAAAAATATCCCTCTTGGTGGTGTCCAAAAAATTGTCAATTTGCACACCACCATCTTTTACATTGAATAATTTTTACACATTAGAAAAAAATGGTCCAAAAATAAGATAAAATGGCAGAATGAAGAACATTTTCATATTTGCAGTGGTTTTGTCACAGATGATCTCCTGTTCCAAATCAACGCGAGAGGAAATTCATTCAGTGGATCTTGTCAAAGGAGACACCCTAGAAGACCTTGTCAATCGATCACGGTTAGATCGCTACACACCAGAGGGCATGGGAACCCTCTTTTCAGTGGATGCTCCTTCGAGTAATAGCATAGAAAAAACGTCCCTATGTAATTGGTTTTTGATCGACGCTGAGCATGCTCTTACCAACTCACACTGTATTTCAGAAGCGATCAAGATCTGGCCCAAAAGTGATTGCAAAAATTATATGCAAGGCACTTTCATGTCCAAGGGTCAGCAAGTGACTGCAAGTTGTGAAAAGGTGATTTATTATAGCGAGCTCAACAATCCACTGGATTCGCAAGATTACGCCCTTATTAAGGTCAAACCCCACAGACCTGTTCATACGGATTTCCTAGAACTCTCCAGAAAAGGATTAAAAGACCAACAAACTATTTTTATCCCAACCCTCTCTCATTACGCCTATGAAAGTGGTGCCAATATTATCATTGAAAGTACTTATCAAAACCATGAGTGCAAAATCCAATCTTCTGATTTATTAGCTGTCACTCACAATGCTTCATCCAGTCCGCTAGCAGCTTTTGACCAAGGTAGCTTGGGTAATAATTGCCAAGCAATTCAAGGAAACTCTGGCTCAGCAGTTTTGAATGAAGATGATCAATTAGTCGCTATTTTGCACGCTGGTTTAGCTCAAGAGTACTCAGATGACAAGATCAATTATCAATCCAGTGAAAGTCTTGTTAAGAGCAAACTACTCTCTCTTCCTAGGAACATCAATCCTAATCTTTCAATTATCACCAACTTTCGATGTGCCCAGTTCAAGCATTCTGAATTGGACCGACACTATGATCATAAAACTTGTACCGAAGAATTAGCAGTCAACCAAGATCCCAATCATCAATTAATAGCCAGGATGAGCCAAAGAGTGATGGATGAAATTGATGAAACCTTAACAGATGAACTTCCCTCTTATCTTCAATACAAAGGTGTTTTTAAAGACAGAGTCATTCGCCAGAGCCCTAGCTCTCTTGCCTTTTACTTAAGACCTTATTGTCTTCTCCCGCTTAATCACTGGAGTGGCGATGAGATTAGAACAGTGGATAATGGTCAAATCGATGGCTCTCTTCCTCAATTTCTTATTAATTTTGATCGGCAGGTTGATCAATATGGCAATATTGATTTTGACTTATTGGTTTCTTCTTGGCAGCCCAATAATCATCCTATCAATTTTCAAATTGGCGACTTCGATCAGCTAGATCAAGGAAAAAAAGCAAGCCTTCGCCTTGATTATCACTTCAGTGGATCTCAAGACTTACCTATTGGCGTCTGCCAAGAAGAATCTCTTTAAATTCATATATTTGGCTATATTGGAATGACAATCGAAATTGGTCAGAGAAAAAATGAGGCTAAAAAAAAAGGCCATCCCACAATCAATGGGATGGCCTGATCAAATTTAAAAATCTGCTACTTATCTGCGATTGGTTCGAAGCTTGCTCTGCTCATGAGAAAACTGAAATTCTTCATGATCAAGGTTGCCGCTAATCAAACCTGTTAAGTATTCACTGGAATCCTGAGTCACAGTCAAGGAAACATCATAGCGACTCAACCATCTCAATGATGAGAAATCTTTCTTCTCAAGCTTAACTTGAACCTTATAACCATCTGCAACTTGCTCAATCTTCACACTCTCTTTATTTGGATCCAAGATAAATGTTCTAGCCTCATCTTTTCTTTTGCGATTAATCTCAAGGTGAATTTGAGTTTTTGAGATATCTTGATCCACATGAAACTCAATGCTCTCAGTAGATCGAATTAATCTCACATCACTTACTTTTGCATTCTCGATACGATGAATCTCTTCTTTATCTAAGATTTGAATCACATAACTGGCCTTCATATGAGCAAAGTCTTCTCTACGCTCCACATCTTTTTCTTGCTTATCTTTCACAATCACAACTGCATCTGAGGGATTTTCTAGCACTCGCAACCCAATTCTACGATCTTCCAGTAATTTCACCTCAAAGCGAATGGGCTCAGCCAACTCTGATTCAAACTTCACATCCACTTCACCCACTGACTGAGTTTGCACATCTTCAGGAACATCACGTACTTTCTGACAAGTGTATTGCTGATTTTCATACTGGGGAATCTGCTCACAAACTCGATCATCATAAGGGATACTGCGACACTCTGTGCGCACTACCGTACGACATTGTCGCTGATAAGTAGTGGAACATTGACGATCTGTATAGGGAACACTACGACAAGTCTGTGGCCCTGGAACGTTAGTACAACTTTGCCCTCCACCAACTGTCCGGCAAACCTGCTGGCCTGACCTTGGATTAGTTGAACAAACCTGACGAGAAGGTTGAGTAGTACAAACCCTACGACTGGGTCCTGCGCTACACTGCTGGCGATGACGCGTCACATTGCGACAGAGCGTTTGCGGAACATTTTGACAACTTTGTCTGGGTACATCTTGGCAACTTTGACGGTGACGGGTGACGTTGCGACACTGGGTCTCATGCCCCACCACCACTTGCCGAGTACAAGTATCCTCATAAGTCTCCTTTCGGATCACTGTTTTGATGAAATCCAAGGAAAGATCTAATGACTCTTCTTGTTGGCCATTAAAATCGATTACTTGTGCTCCTGACTCTGCCTGAGCATGATCAACCACACAGGTAAAAATTAAACTTAAAAACAATCCCATCACTAAGTGAATCTTTTTCATAAACGTCTCCTTGTCGTTTGTTTGATTTCATTAGAGCAAAGCAGATGCCAATTTTTTACAGGGTTTTGGTGTCAAGCTGGCACTGATCATAAAAGAAACACCCTATGAATTTTTTTCAGAATTGATCATGCCCAGGCTTAATCACTCTATTCTATAATTATGTTAAAAATAATCTTTATTTTTCTTTTGCCCCCACTCTTATGGGCCAATGACTCTACTGAATCAGAGATTTTTAAGCTCTATCAAAAAAACCTTTATCGCTTTCAGTGCGAGATGGCCATTGACGCCCTGGCAGAACTTCCCTACTTAGAAGAAGAGGACCTTAATCAAACACTACAAAAATCCCTCACTCAAGTAGAGCAAGTGCTAGCAAACACTTCTTCTGGCTATCAAAGAAGTATTCTGCGTTCACAAAGAAGCATTTTAAGAAGAATGATCCGCCAGCAAAAAAAACCATTTTTATCCTCAATTTTGCAATCAATGTGTAACGAAGCCCAGACAATTATTGAAAACCTTGCAACTCAACAGGCCATGATGGCTAACGTCATCACAGAAAGTGCTAAACTCCCTATTGGCCTAACATGGCAATTTGGTCGTGGACTGCTAGGCTCCAATCCTCCTGATCAACAACGCTTCCTTTTAAGAAATCATATCGGTCAAAATATGGAAAAGGCCTTGGCTTACCTCAGCCTCAGCTATGCCTACCAATTACAATTAAATCTTTTTCCGCTCTCTAGTTTTTCCTTGCAAAATATTGCCCTCAGTTTTAATCCTACACTCATCCCTCTGATCGTGACCCCAATGGCCGACTATCTGGTTGTTAATATTTGTTTACGCCCAAATATCTATGATCCAGAACACATGAATTTTTGTCAAAACTACTTTCAAGTCAAACAATCCTTTCGAAAAGTTCAGGCTAGCGGTCATCGAGCTGGCTCATGGATTCGCAATCAACTCTCCTCTCAAGAAAATGTAGAAAGTGAAATCGAAGTTCAACTTCCCAAACTCACTAATGAAAACCTTTGCCTCTACCTAGAAGAAATAAAAAAGCACCCAGAGCACCTGCAAAGAAGAAAGCAGACACAATCTGATCTGCTTAAAGTACTCTTAAGGCCAGAAGAACTTGCTCCTGCTCAAAAGCATGTTTATCTCAGTCATCAATCTCAGCAAGTTAAAGATTTCAACTTGAATAAGCTTCCCAAGATGAAAAATATTATCTTCTCACTGGCTCCAGATCCACGTATTATGAGCGATCAAACTAAAGCAGAACTGGAACAACTTGAAAAAATCAATGAAAAGCTGGAAGAACAAGCTCAAGTGCTAAGAAGAATGAGTCGTGCACGTAACCAAAAACGCTGCCAGAGGATTCAAAAAAGACAAAATTTTAATTTTGAGCACTACCAAAATCTCTCGAAAAAATATAATGAAAATAATAAAATTGCTCGCTCTATTCTTGAAGGAAAACTCGTTAAGCAAATGGTACATAGTATTCGCCGCAAAACTCAGTTAGACTGGCAATTAGTTGAATCGAACTCCATTCATAGCCTTGCCGAAATTTTGCAAAGTGATGATATTCTTAATTTAATCATTGTCACCCATAGTGAATCACAAATGGGTAAATTAGTTGACTCTGAGCTTAATCTCATTCCCAGCTATTTTTTCAAAAAGATTTCACCTTTTTTACAATCCCTAGCATTCTTTACTTGTCATTCCCAAAAAGTCATTGAAAATCACTCACTCGATGAGATTCTGAATCATAGCAAAACAATTCACCCACAAAGATTGCTCTACTTTGTTCAAGATGTAAATTTCCAAGGGGGAAGCGCTTATGCTCCCTTGATGGGATTAAAAGATTATATTTTAGAAGTAGATCAGCAAATGAAACGCACCCTCAAAGGAAACCTTTTACAGCAAACCTTAGTTGAATACCCCCAAATAACTCCAGGCAATCAATGTAAAATTAAAGTGAAAAATTTTAAGATTCAATCAGGAACATTAGTTGTCAGTCTCAATCAAAATGGAATTCTCTATAGTGATCATTACAGGCCACTTTCTGAAGCCCAATTTGACTGTCATATACTTCAAGATGAAAATGTACTAACCTTACACAATCTGAGCTTGCAAAGTGAAAATCCACTGATTATAAATTATCAAGACATTGA
>SKGZ01000108.1 GCA_007117175.1 Bacteriovoracales bacterium
TCATAACACTGGGGCTTCACTGGCCTGTCCAGATTGGCCACTTTGTTTTGGCCAAGTCATGCCTAAAATGGAGGGAGGGGTGCTCTTTGAACACTCCCATCGTTTGCTGGGAGCCTTGGTTGGTTTCTTGGTGATTTTAACTTCTTTCTTTTCCTATCGAGAATTTGGTGCAGGCAGTGCTGTTTTTAGAAGATCACTTTTTGCTTTGTTGATGGTGATTGTTCAAGGTGTTTTAGGTGGACTGACAGTGATTTATCGCCTTCCTACCATGGTTTCCACCGCCCATCTTTCTTTGGCTATTTTCTTTTTCTTATGGCTGATTCACTTGTTTTTTCTGACTGATAAGAGACAGACTCATAAGATATCAGTACGACCTTCAGCTCAATCAAGTTGGAAAGCATGGCTACTGGCACTCATTGTGCTCTACTTGCAGATTGTCTGGGGAGCTTTAATTCGTCACTTAGGTTTGGGAACTCATTGTGGACTGGGGTGGGAGAATTCTTTTCAGTGCTATGATATAGTGGCGCAACAATCCACTTGGTGGCCGCAAAGTTTACCTACTTTGATGCATGTCTTTCATCGTTATTTTGCAGTAGTAGTCGGACTGATTCTCATCACCCTCAGTTTGAAAAACTGGCAAAATAAAAGCGCTCGTTTCGTTTTTATTTTAACACTAGGGCAAATTAGCTTAGGCCTGTTAACAGTTGCCACCCAATTAGATCCCATTCTCACCATGTTACACCTAGGGGGGGCAGCAGCTTTAATTGCGGCAACCTTTATTTGTTTTTGGCAATCTCAGTCAGCACAGTCTCCTCGCTGGATACAGGGGGCGATCGACCTTTTTGCTCTGACTAAGCCAAGACTTTCTTCTCTGGTTATTTTTACTGCTCTTTTGGGGGCTTTCCTATCAGGTGAAGCATTGAATGCTGGCTATGTGAGTCTAGTGATTGTGGCGATTATGGCATTAGTGGGAGGGGCTTGTGTGATTAATTGCTATATGGAAAGAGAGATTGATGCCAAGATGCCTCGCACGGTCAATCGCCCTTTACCCTCTGGCCGCCTTTCAGCTTCACTAGCGCTTATTTGGGGTATCAGCCTGATGGTTTTTGCCGGTGTCACTTTATTTTTTTGGGTCAATGCACTGACGGCTCTTTTGGGCTTAATCGCTTCAGTTTTTTATATTGTCTTGTACACACCCTTAAAACGGAAAACCACCGCCTCTGTTTTTATTGGGGCTGTTCCAGGAGCGCTCCCACCCTTAATGGGACAAACTGCTATGAGTGGAGAAATTTCATGGGTCGGCGCACTACTCTTTCTTCTTTTATTTGTCTGGCAGGTTCCTCATTTTCTTTCTATTTCTCTTTTTTATGCCAAGGAATATAAGCGAGCGGGACTTAAGGTCATGCCCAATACCAAAGGAGTGCGCTCCACTAATAAAAGAATTTTTTATTACACACTCTTACTAGTGCTTGTGAGTCTATTGCCAGTACTTTTTAATTCCTACTGGTGGGGAGCTTATATGCTGCTGAGCTTAGGATTGGGAGGAAGTTATTTACTGCTAGCTGCGGGGGGATTAAGGGCCAAAATGAATAGCTTGAAAAAGGTGAGATCATGGTCGCGAGTTTACTTTTGGGGCTCTATTGCCTATCTGCCAGCGCAACTATTCATTATGATGAGTTTTAGTTAAACTATTGATATTCAATAAAAGCAAGGTGAGAAATGATGTTTGATTTAAGTCGTTTGATGATGAATCCATGGAAAATGAATGCGGGGTTACTAGATGCCTTTTATCCTCCTAAGGACATTTCAACTAATGGACATTTAATTGATTTTCTTTTTTATTACACCACTGCCATGAATATTTTCTTTTTTACTTTGGTGTGTTTGGGGCTTTTTGGATTTTCTTATTTGTACCACCATAAGCGACACCCAAAACCTTATTACACTCACGGAAATAAAAAGAAACAAATTCTTATCACCACTCTTATTGGATTGGCCGTTTTCTTTGGAATTGATGCCACCATTACTTCAATTTCCAATCAAGATCTGGTTAACACCTTTTGGAAATTTCCTACTGAAGAGGAAAAACCTGTCAAAGTAGAAGTTTTAGCTCAGCAGTGGATGTGGACTTTTCGCCATCCAGGTGAAGATGGGGAGTTTAACACGGCTGATGATATTTTGGTCAATCATGATTTACACTTGCCGGTGAATCGAAAAATTGAATTTAGAATTACTTCCAAAGACGTGATTCACTCTTTTTACTTACCGAATACTCGATTGAAAGTTGATGCCATCCCGGGGCGGGTGACTCGGATGTGGGTGGAGTTAACTGAGCCGGGAGTTTACGATATTGCCTGCGCTGAAATGTGTGGTACTCATCATTACTTAATGAAGGGAAGATTGATTGTGCACAGTGAAGAAGATTATTTGGCTTGGAAAGCAGAAGCTTCTCGTATTGCAAAATATGAGAATGATACTGACAATCCTGAGTTTTACTGGGGATGGAAATGGGGGAATAACTAATGACTTACGTTCACGCAAAACACGATGCTCCAACAACTTTTTGGTCAAAATATATTGTCTCCTACGATCACAAGGTGATTGCCAAGCAATTCCTGTGGTATGGAATTTTCTTTTTGGGAGTGGGCGGACTCATGGCCCTGTTGATTCGCTGGACACTAGCTTTCCCTGGCCAACCCTTTCCTGTGATTGGCCATATGCTTTTTCCTCACACCGACGGAGTGGTTCCTCCTGATACTTATGCCATGCTCTTTAGTCTTCATGGCACCATTATGATCTTTTATGCCATTACACCCATTTTGATTGGAGCCTTTGGAAATTATTGTATCCCGCTGATGATTGGTGCCAGAGACATGGCCTTTCCCCTTCTCAATATGCTCTCCTTTCATTTTGCAGCTCTGTCGGGATTGATTTTATTAGCTTCATTATTTTTACCGTTGGGGGGGGCTGCTGCTGGATGGACTTCGTATCCCACTCTCAGTACCTTGATCGGAAGTCCTGGCCTAGGCCAGACTTTTTGGTGCTTAGCAATCTTTGTACTGGGAATCAGCTCCACCATGGGAGCAATTAACTATATCACCACTATTATCTCTTTTAGAGCTCCCGGTATGGGCTATTTTGATATGCCCTTAACTATTTGGGGGCTGTGGCTAACAGCAATTTTAAATGCCATTTTTATTCCGGTCTTAGGAGCAGGGGTGTTGCTCTTACTTTTTGATCGACTCTTTGGCACAACTTTTTTCCTGGCCGGTGCTGCCGCCACCTCAGGCACCGGAGATCCTATTTTATTTCAACACGTTTTTTGGATTTTTGGTCACCCAGAAGTTTACATTTTAATCTTACCGGCATGGGGAATTGTTTCCGATTTACTCTCTTTCTTTGCCCGTAAACCTGCCTTTGGCTATAAAGCAACTGCTCTTTCTATGACTGCAGTGACGGTTTTATCCACATTGGTTTATGGTCACCATATGTTTACCACTCAGATGAGTCCATTACTGACTCAAACCTTTATGACCTTAACCATGACTATTTCTATTCCCTCTGCAGTGTTTTTCGCCAATTGGTTGGGAACAATTTGGAGAGGCTCCATTCGCTTTGACTCTCCCATGCTTTTTGCCCTAGGAGTTGTTTTTGTTTTTGGTTTAGGTGGATTAACAGGTCTTTACCTTGGAACAGTGACCACTGATCTTTATTTGCACGATACTTACTTTGTGGTGGGACACTTTCACTACACCATGGCAGCTTCAGTTCTCTTAGGTGGTTTTGCTGCAACTTACTTTTGGTTTCCTAAAATGTTTGGTCGCATGATGAATGAAACCTGGGCGAAAGTTCATTTCTGGTTAACCATGATTGGCTTAAATGGTGTTTTCTTTGGCATGATGGTTGTCGGTTGGGGTGGGATGCACCGCCGGCTCTATAACCCATTTGTCTATGAGTTTATGGAAAAACTCATCCCTATGAACACCTTTATTACTTGGTCAGCAATTTTGATGGGAATAGGTCAATTGCCATTTGTTTATAACTTTATTCACTCTATGTTTTACGGAGAAAAAGCAAGTGAAAATCCATGGCAAGTGGGAACTCTTGAGTGGACTCTTCCTTCACCTCCTATTCACTATAATTTTGAGGAAATTCCGGTGGTCAAATGTGGCCCCCATGAATTTGGAAATCCCAACCTGAATAATGGTCGTGACTTTCAGTACCAAACAGAGGAATTAGTAAAGGGACCCCAGGCCTAAAAATATGAAAGCGCAAACTCAAAAGAGTCACCAAATCGCCTTAAGTGTAGCCCTGATATCCTGGGGGATGCTTTTTGCCACACTTTTTCTAGGCTATGCAGTTTATCGCTTTCAGATGCCTCAATGGCCGACAGCAGGAGTGAGAACAGCTCCTTTGCAGTGGCCAATCATCAGTACCATTTTAGTAGTCTTAAGCAGTGTCAGTTGCCATTTGGCACTGGTTCATTATCGCACTTTAAGAAGTGCGCCCTTTAGAGTCTATACTTGGATAAGCTGGTGCTTAGGATTAGCATTTTTTGTTTCTCAGTTTCTGTTTTGGGAAAATCTCTCGCAAGTTGGACTTTACACTCAGTCGGGAATTTACGCTTCCTTACTTCATGGGATGACTTGGATTCACGCTGCCCATATGGCCTTGGCCATGATTGGGTTAACCACTATTCTCTTTCTAGCCTATCGGGAAAGTTCAATGGGCAGTCGGCAAACTTTGGTCTCTCACCTCACTACTTTTTGGCATTTTTTAGGAATCATATGGATTTTAATGTTTATTGTTTTATTTATTCTTTAATGAAGGCAAAGAAAATGAAGACGTTTGGTTTATTTTTAGCTTTTTCACTGATTGTTGCTTGTTCTGATGAAAGAGGATTTCGAGAATCACAGACTTTTGTTGGAGTGGGAGAGGTTTCCGCCTCCACACTCTCTTTAGGTAAACAAGTGTACTTAGAATATTGCATGGCCTGTCACGGCAGAGAGGGAGCTGGCGATGGTCCTGCAGCTGCTGGTTCCTTTCCACCTCCAAGAAATTTTACTCAAGGGCTTTATAAATTTGGTCTAGTGGAAAACTATGGACTGCCTACTGATGAAGACTTTCATCGCATTATCAAATATGGTCTTCACGGTACTGGAATGTTTGCTTGGGATATTTCAGACCAACAAATTCATGCTGTCACTCAATACATTAAAACCTTTGCTGCTGATGTTTGGAAAAGTGAGGATCGTACCATTGGAGATCCCGTGCGAGTTGAGCCTAATCCTTACACTGAGCAAACTAAAGCCCAGGCCATAGAGAGAGGAAAAGAGGTTTATCACTTTGCAGCTAATTGCCAATCTTGTCATAGGGCCTATCTCAGTGAAAGTGAGTACACTCAGCTTTATCAAAAAGTGAATTCAACAGACAAAAAACCAAGCTTTGATGCTGAGTTCATGTATAAGGTTAAACCTCAGTACACCTCTTATGAGTATAGCGATGGTCGTAGTGTTAAGGCCGTTCCCCCTGATTTTACTTGGCACTCTGTTCGTTCAGCACAAACAGTTGAAGATCTTTATAAAAGACTCATTGTAGGAGTGGAGGGAGCCGGGATGCCCGGATGGCGTGGAATGTTAAGTGAAGAAGACATTTGGGCACTCTCTTATTACGTGAAAAGTCTTATGGAGCTTAAAGATCACCCAGATCGAAAAGAGTTTATGGAGAATCTTCAATAGTGAATCATTGGCATGACAAAATCAGCTGGTTGGTCAAAAGATGGTGGTTTTGGACCTTCTTTTGTCTCTTCTTTTTTGCCTACCCCATCGCTCGCTCCCTGGATCGAACCTTGCCGCCAGAACTGCCAGTTTTGTTTGAATTGCCTCACTATCAATTAGTCGATGAAAACAATGAGAATTTTGACTCTCAAAGCTTAGAAGGCAGAGTGGTGCTCTATCATTTTCACTTCTTAAGTTGTCCTTCCATTTGCCCCGAGTTAATGGAGTTAATGCAAAAAATTCAAAAGCGCGTTCGCGGCATCGGCCAAGAGATTGCTTTAATTTCCATCAGTGTTGATCCTGAAGAAGACACTCCTCAAAAGCTTTTCAAAAAGGCCAGGCAGCTCAAGGCGAATCCTTATATATGGAAGTTTCTAACGGGAGCTCAGCAAGACATTGAACAGTTAGTGACTGAAGGCTTTATGAGCACATTATCAGAGAAAGAGCAGATTTCTGATAGTCTGTATGACATTGTTCACTCAGGACAAATTTTCTTGGTAGATCAAGAGCATCGTGTGCGCGCTCTGTTTGCCACTGATGAGCACAGTATTAATCAATTAATGATAGAAATTGGATTATTGGTGAATCGCTATCAAAATAAGATTTAGCAAAGGATATTAAATGGAAGGTCAGTACAAAAGTCATAAGTATTTTTACATCGCAATGTTTTTTCTCACTGTTGCTCTCACTCTTTTGCAGGTTTTGGTAGTCAAACTACCAATTCTCAGTGAAGTGATTGTTGCTCTACTGGTGGTGATTGCTCTAGTGAAGGTTTATATTGAAGGTTATCACTTAATGCACTTAAAGCATGAGCCTCGCTGGTTGCAGTTTATTGCCGCCACTCCCCTTTTTGCGGTTGCTTATGCAGTGGTAGTGGTGGTGGAATCACTGGCCCGTTAATTTTTTGATTATAAAGGATTGATATGAAAACTCCCGCTCATCCCATTTTTCCCAATAATGTTTTTGAGAATGTGAATGAAACGATTGTGGCCATGCCCACTTGGCTTATTCTTGTTATTTTGGTGGTGGCATTCCTTTTGTTGAAAACATTTATTTATGACAAGGATCAGAAGAAAAGTGATCAATAGCTGGCAAAGCTCTTAATGCAAGAAAATCTGAGGGTTAAGGTGATGCCAGTGGCTGGTCTACCCCAGTCTGATCCTGTGGCAGACATTAAAATCTTTTTACAGTCAAATTAATTTCCAAAACTCTTGACGAGTTTGCCCTGCTTCAATATGATCACAGGAATGTTTGAAAAATAGCTAATGGGGATGTAGCTCAGTTGGGAGAGCATCTGATTTGCATTCAGAAGGTCGCAGGTTCGATCCCTGTCATCTCCACCATTTTTTTTCATGGCCAGTGAAGATTTTCTTGCCAGAAAAAAAAGAATGGGCTATAAAGAGCAGCTCGAAATTTAATTTTGATCTTTGACAATTGAATAAAACAGTATTTGAAAATCGACTTTGATTTCGATCGAAGTCGGTGGAGAGAAGAGAAGGAACCCGTCAATTAAGAGGCATATGTGGGGACACATTGCCGAGTTTTTACTTTTGCTCAGTTATTTACTAAGACGAATGTTAAGACGAAAGAATCCAAATTTTTTTAAGAGCTACGA
>SKGZ01000007.1 GCA_007117175.1 Bacteriovoracales bacterium
AACTGGAAGAGCAGGCATTGCAACAACTAGCTGCAGGAATCACCCACTATCAATATTTTCCAATGACTTCTTACCAATTGCCTACAGAGGATATTCTTAATTTCTTTGAAAAGTCCCAAGAAGAGATTCGCAGTCAATCTCTTCTCAAAATTATTCCTGTAAGGGCCAAGATATTTTTAATTCCTGCCTTTCTGTGTTTTATCTTGGCCCTTTTACTGCGCCGACTTCCCTTGCTAAAACCCATGACCTTTAGTTTACTACTGAGCTTATTTTTGACTCATACTCCCCTTGAAGCCAAGGAGCAAGCTAAGGTTAAACAGCTCAGTGGACAAGAGCGCAAGAGAGAAGAAAGAATTTTAGATGATGTACAAAAAGGCCTGGCCACCCCTGAGCAATTAGCGGAACTTTCATCGCTTTATATGAAAAACCAGATGTTTGATCAGGCCTTGAAGGTTTTAGAAAGTGAGCCTGAATTAAAAGAAAAATCAAGCCAACTTAAGTTTAATTATGGTACCAGTTTACTGGGTAAGGGTGATCTGCAGGGGGCGCTTCAACAGTACTCAGAACTTTATCAGCGCTTGCAGGACAATCCAAGTGAGCAAGACCAGCAGATCTTAGAGCAATTAAAACAAAATTTACGATTTTTAAGTCAGAGTCAACAGCAATCAGATCAGTCTGAGCAAGATGAGCAACAAGATCAAGATCAAGATGAAAGCGAGGATTCTCAGCAGCAACAAAGCTCGACAGGAGGAGCAAGTCAGGAGGATGAGTCAGAAAAAGATGAAGCTGAAAAAGATGAACCAGAGCAAGAGGATTCTGAACAAGAGTCAGACCAGGATCAGGACCAGGATGGTGAGCAAGAACAAGATCAGTCTGAGCAAGAAAGGCAAGAAGAACCAGAACCAGTTGATTCTAAAGAGATTCCGGGACTCTTAAAGCAGTTAATGGATGAGGATCGTAAATTGCAGAAAGATCTAATTGATACAAATACTACAGATCAAAACATTAAGAAGAGAGATTGGTAAAATGACTAAATGGACAACGTTATTACTTTTGATCACTGCAGTCTGTCGAGCAGAGATAAGCATTGAGGTGAGTACATTAGAACCTGTTCTGAATGAGCAATTTTCAGTGCAAATCAATGTCAGTGTTGAGGAGCAAAATCAGCAACCTGAAATTGACTTTAAGCTTGACGGGCTGAAGTTGATCTCCTCTGGAGGAATGAGCTATCGTCAAAAGACTACTTATATTGATGGCGAGTTAAAAACAACTAGAGATTATTCCAAGCATTATAACTTCTCTGCTACTCGAGAAGGAAAAATTGCTATTCGTGATATTATTGCTCAGGTGAATGGTCAATCTTTGCGCCATCATGATGTGACTTTTGATGTTTTAAAAGAAAAGAAAGTCTTGGATGACTATTTTGTTTTAGCTCATCCCAACAAAACTCAGATTTATAAAGGGGAGAGTTTATTTCTAAGATATTACCTTTATTATAAAAACCCAATTCGTAGTCCTGAGATCAGTGAGTTCCCCAAATTAAAGGATTTTACCAAGAGGTTTCTACAAGAAAAAACCAATGTAGAGAGAGTGACTTACCATGGGGAAATTTATGAAAGAGTTCTTCTTTACTCCTGTGTGCTTTTTACTGAAAAATTAGGAGAGGTTCAGATTGACCCACTGAGAATCAATATACAATACCCCGTGACAGATCAACGTGATCCATTTTCTCGCATGGGCTTTAATACTCGCTATAATCAACGTAACCTTTCCAGTGAAATTATTAAGGTTGAGGTCTTGGATTTACCGACCAACGGAATGCCAGCTCACTTCACTGGTCTAGTGGGGGAGCATCAATTTGAGTTAGACTATAATAGAGATCGTCTCATTGTGAATGAACCACTTCAGTTAACTTTGAAAGTGAAAGGGGAGGGAAACTTAGAAGCAATGGATGCTCCCGAGATTTTCAGTCATCCAGACTTTGAAGATTTTGAAAAAACATCTGATTTAAGCTTTTCTCAAAATTCCCCTGAGGGCAATAAAACCTTTTCCTATATGTATCTGCCGCGCAATAATATTGAGCTGCCGCCAAGCAAGATAGATCTTTCTTATTTTGATCCTAAAACTAAAACATATGAGACCGTTTCTTTGCAGTTGCCAGCGATTAAGGTGGCTGGTCAGGCCAGCTCTCCTGCTGAGCAAGAGACCGATCAGCCCAAAGAGCTAAAATCAACAGAGAATTACCAAAGGATAACACAGATCTACGGGCCAACCCTGAGTGATCAAAGGGCCTGGGGGCAAAGAATTTTAAGCTTATTGAATACCTTATTGGCCTTGGTGTGTGTGGGCCTGATTATTTTCCTGCTTTATCGAGATCAAAGAAGATCACCTCGCGATCCGCTGTTTTATCAAATGCAAGAAATTCAAAGACAAGGGGCCAGTTATCAACAGCTTTATGACTTTTTGGATAAAATTCCTGTGAAGGGCAGGGGAACTCGTGCTTTGAGCGAGCGCATCAAAAACTCTGGTCTGCAAGAGAAAACTAAGCAATATCTACTTGAGTCTTTGACGAAAGCAGAAAAAATGGTTTATGGTGAGGGCTCAACGAAAAAAATTTCGCTGAAACAAAAGTATTTAACAGAATTTTATCAATATATTAAAAAGAAAAATCTAGATGAAGGTCCTCGACTCCCTTGGGAAAATCAATCCTGAACATCGTATCAGATTAACATTAGGTAACTTTGATGGAGTTCACATTGGTCATCAATCAGTGCTGCAAAGCATTAAGAAAAAATGTTTGGCTAGTGAAAAACTTGTGCTTATTACCTTTGAACCTCACCCTCAGTTTATTCTCAATCAAAAAGATAGCTTTTATCTCTTAACTTCTAGAGATGCAAAACATCGATTACTTGAATCCATGGGGGTGGACTACCTGATTGAGATTCCATTTACCCGAGATTTTTCCACACAAGATCCTAATACTTTTTTAGAAAAATATCTTTTTGTTCACCCTGGAATCGTGGGCGTTTACTTGGGTCATGATTTTTCTTTTGGAGCCAATAAGCGTGGTGAGTTTGAACTGGTGTTAAGCTATATTAAGGAAAAAAAACTAGCAGTGGAATTGGAACAATTACCAGCTTATTCTCAGCAGCATCAAAATATTTCTTCAACCTTGATTCGGCAAAAGATCATTGAGGGGCAGATCGAAAAGGCCAATGAGTTTTTATCCCGCCCTTATCAATTATCCGGTTTGGTGATTAAGGGAAATGGTAGAGGAAAAAAGATTGGCTATCCTACTGCCAATATTGAGCTCGATCCCAAGATGCTGATCCCCCAGAAAGGAGTGTATATCACTCAAACAATCACTGCCGGACTGCGCTTTAAATCAGTGACCAATATCGGCCATAATCCTACTTTTAATCTCAAGAACAAGGTGGCGGTGGAGACTCACCTCTTAGATTTTCAAGATGAAATCTATGGAGAATTAATTGAAGTCCATTTTTATAAAAAGTTGAGAAGTGAAGTCAAATTTGACACCATTAATGACTTAGTTGAGCAAATTCACCAAGATTGCCAACAGGCCAAAGTGTTCAATTTTTCCCCATAGCAACACTCTTCATCAAGTTACCCATTGCAAAATCCGATTTTATGAAAGAAGCATCAAGGAAGAGGCATGGTCAGAGAAGAGTTCTTACAACTCGTCAGTAACACTGGTATGGCAACCATTAAGGATTTGCGACGGATCAGTATTGAAAATAAATCCAACGATCGTATTGGTGAGTTTGATTTATTGACCTTGCAGACCTTTAATGAAGAGCGATTTGCTCAGATGATGGGCGAGAAATATGCAATTGCCTACCGTGATCTGAGTGAGACAGTGGTTAACCCTGAAGTCCTCAAGAAATTTCGCAAGAAATATGTGATTCGAACAAGGTTTGTTCCCATCGAGGATCACGGCAATAAGATCGTACTCGCTACCTTTGATCCACTTTGCCTTCCTATGATTAAAGACTGCGCTGATTTATTAGGGAAACCGGCAGAGGCGGTGATCACTACTATTTCCGCTTGGCAGAAAATTTTTGCCAATGTCAAAGTGACAGTGGATGAAGTCATTAACAATATTAAATTAGTCGATCCAGAAGATAATATTGAGCAACAGGTGAAGGCCGAAGACATTGGCGATGATATTGTGACCTATGTCAATAGGATCCTAGCTGACGCATACCTGCGAGGAGCTTCTGATATTCATGTTGAACCCTATGAAAAGCGTTTTAGAATTCGTTTTCGCATTGATGGTAATCTGCATGAAATTAGCTCCCCTCCTCGGCAGATGATGCTTCCTATGATTTCTCGTCTGAAGATTATGGCCGAGTTAGATATTTCTGAAAAAAGAAAACCGCAAGACGGTAGGATTAAATTAAAAATTGGTGAAGAGTCGGTGGATTTCAGGGTCTCCTCACTGCCAACGCTTTTTGGTGAAAAAGTTGTTTTGAGGATTTTAGATCAGGCGAATCTACAATTAGATATGACCAAATTGGGCTTTATGCCTAAACAGCTTTCTCATTTTAAGCAAGCGATCTTGCAGCCCTATGGTATGTGCTTGGTCACTGGTCCCACCGGTTCTGGTAAGACCACCACTTTATACTCTGCACTTTCCGAACTGAACACTCCTGATACAAATATTTCTACTGCGGAAGATCCTTGTGAATTTAATTTGGAAGGCATTAATCAGGTGAACGTGCGTAAGGATATCGGTTTGACCTTTGCCAGTGCGCTCAAGTCATTTTTACGTCAAGATCCTGATGTGATTATGGTGGGGGAGATTCGAGACTTGGAAGTGGGGGAGATCGCAGTAGAAGCAGCGCTCACTGGTCACTTAGTTCTGTCTACGCTGCACACCAATGATGCTCCCTCGGCAGTGACTCGTCTTCTCAATATGGGAATTGAACCATTCTTAGTGGTCGCCTCACTGAATGTGATTGTGGCACAACGATTACTCAAGTCTATTTGTGAACACTGTAAAGAACCTTTGCCCGATGCCAGCAAGGAACTCACTGCTCTTGGGGTGACACCGGAATATGCTAAAAAAATAACAGTCTATAAAGGTCGGGGATGCCCTCAATGTGCCAATACTGGCTATAAGGGGCGAGTTGCAGTCCACGAGGTCTTACCGATGACAGCGGCCATAAAAGACCTAATTTTATCCAACGCATCGTCCGATGAGATTAAAAAGCAAGCGATTTATGAGGGGATGCGCACTCTTCGCATGGCCGCCCTGATTAAAGTCGCGATGGGAATTACAACAATGGAAGAGGCAGTGGCTAACTCTGCTTCTGATCAATAAGGGTTGAGCTTATGAGCGAAGACACAAAGAATAAGACACCTCCTGAAACTCCACCGGAGTTAAATGAGTCTTCTTTGACTTCTACTAAAACCATGATGGCCTCTCAGTCAGGAGTGGGCGATCTCAAGATTCAGCAATTATTTAAATTAATGGTGGGACAAGACGCTTCGGATTTACACCTCACCTGCGGTTCTCCTCCTGCCATGCGCATTAGTGGTGAAATTGTGCGGGTGAAAGTGGGCAGTCTCACTCCTGCGGATAACCAGCGTTTAATTTTTCAAATTCTCACTGAAGCGCAAAGATCAGAGCTGACACAAAAAAATCAAGTGGACTTTTCTTTTAGTGTGAAAGGTCTGGCCCGTTTCCGTGCCAACGTCTTTTACTCTCAGGGAAATCTCTCGGCGGTTTTTCGCTTAATTCCCTCTCTGATTCCCGACTTCGATGCACTTGGCCTGCCTTCAGTGCTATTGGAAATGACCAATGTAGCTTCTGGCCTCATGTTAGTCACTGGCCCCACTGGTTCTGGTAAGTCGACTACGCTGGCCTCGCTGATTGATCGACTGAATCAAAAGGAAGCAGGTCATATTATTACCTTAGAAGATCCTATCGAATTTGTGCACCAACATAAGAACTCTATTATTAACCAGCGAGAGGTGGGAGCTGACACTCCTAGCTTTGCCGCCGGTTTAAAAGCACTCTTAAGACAAGATCCGGACATTGTGCTGGTGGGAGAGTTACGGGATGCAGAGACAGTGGAGGCTGCCCTGACCATTGCGGAAACAGGTCACTTAGTTTTTGGAACGCTTCACACCAACTCAACGGTGCAGACAATTAATCGTATCATTAACGTTTTTCCCGCGGACAAGCAGGGACAGATTCGCAGTCTGCTCTCCTTTGTTTTGCAGGGAGTGGTGGCCCAACAACTCTTGCCTAAAGTGGGGGGAGGTCGACAATTGGTGCAGGAGATCTTGCGCCCCACCACTGCTATTCGCAATCTTATTCGCGAAGATAAAATCCACCAGATCTACTCGCAAATGCAGGTGGGACAAGATGATTCGGGCATGCGCACTATGAATCAAGGATTAAAGACTCTGCTAGATAAAGGCGTGATTAGCAAAACCACTGCTTTGGATTACACCAATAACCCAGAGGAGATGCTCAAAATGTTGGGCATGAATAAAAGAGAGGCTGCTTAATCAATGGGAGCTTTTAAATACGAAGGTTTTAATCGTGAGGGCAAGAAAATTTCAGGTCAAATGGAAGCCCGAAATCTCATCGAAGTCAAGAAACTGCTTCGTCGTGAAGGTGTTCGCCCCACTAAGGTACAAGCCCCATCTATTTTTGATGTGGACCTCAACCAATTAATTGCCGACAGTCTGGGAGCCACCGGCTTTACTGAAAAAGATCTCAATCGTTTCACCAAGCAATTGGCCACCTTATTAGATGCCGGAGTTCCTATTTTGCAATCACTGGAGATCCTGCACAAGCAAGAAAAAAACCGCGGATTAAAGAAATGTATTCTCAATATTTCTCGCTCTGTGGGGGATGGTAAAACTCTTAATGAATCCATGAGCCAGGAAAAGGGATTTAATAGACTCTATTGTCACTTGGTGAAAGCGGGAGAAGTCGCCGGTATTTTAGATGAGATTTTGGTTAAGCTCACTGAGTTCATGGAAAAACGCGAGGCCATTAAAAGAAAGATCAAAAAGGCCATGACCTACCCCACAGTAGTTGTGGTGGTGGGAATCGGTGTGGTCACAGCTTTACTCACCTTTGTGGTTCCAGCCTTTGTGGACATGATCCAAGACACTGGCCAAGAGGTACCCTTTCTCACTCAGTTAGTGATCGATGTTTCTGAGTTTTTTCAAGCCAATTTTCTCTTTATTTTTGCTGCTCTGATGGCCAGTGCTTTTGGTGTTGTGTACTTACTCAAGACTCCCAAGGGGCGAGAGGTCTTTGACCGCTGGATCATGAAAGTGCCTATTTTTGGTAATATTATTATCAAAGGAAACCTAAGCTCATT
>SKGZ01000102.1 GCA_007117175.1 Bacteriovoracales bacterium
CTTATGGATGACATTTTTTTTGACTTCTTGTAGCTCTACTCCGCAAAGCGGTCTTTGGCAAATGGCTTTACCGGCTTCTGGAGGGAGCTTTATCGAAGCTTTTTTTCACATTGAGCAAACCGGAAAAAGTGGTGAGTACACTGTTCGCTATGATTATCACAACGAGAGTTGGAGTTCTACCCATCATGTGAATGATCTTCCTTGGAAAATTCCATTGGGCATTTACCAAAATTTCATAGAAATAAGGTCTCTGAGTAAAGACAGTCTTTCGGGGGCTTGGGTTCGAAAGGATAGAGATCCTACCTTGAGAATCCCACTTAAAATGACATATTTAGAGAGTGAAAAAAAATTAAATATCCGTGAGTCTTCATTTTTAACGGAATCACCTTTAAGGATTGTTTTTGAAAATAATGCTATCCCTGCCAGCTTGGGATCTTTTCAAATTAATGAAAAAGGAAAAATTCAGGGTAGTATTGTCACTCCCACAGGAGACTTAGGATTGTTTGTGGGCAAACAGGGAAAGAAGATAGCAATCTTAAATGTTTTTAATGGTGTTTTTGCCTATCGATTAGAGATTGAAAAAGAAGGCGATAGAATCACAGGGGTTTTAATCACCACGGAAAAAAGATTAAGACTGAGGGCCTTTATTGATGCTGATTTCCAGGTGGAGTTTCCTACCACCAAAGTGAAAAACCCGGAGAAGAAAATTCATCTTACCCTTCCTTCTATTGATGGTGAGATTATTGACACTCAGAGTGCAAGATACCTCAATAAGCCATTAATCTTACAAATTTATGGTAGTTGGTGTCCTAATTGTTATGATGAGACTGTTTTTCTAGCCGATTGGTATGCTCAACAAGACAATCAAGATAAGGTTGAGGTTATAGCGCTGGCCTTTGAAAAAATGCCAAGTCTGGTACAAGCGCAAAAACAGGTGGATAAAACCTTAAGAAAACTCAATGTCCCTTATCAATTTGTGATTGCCAGTCATGACAGTCAAGTGAGTCCGGGCGAGCTTTTAGCGCTGGAAAACTTTCAAGCTTATCCCACCACCTTATTTCTCAATAAGAATCATCAAGTAGTAGGGATTTTATCTGGCTTTGCAGCCTCTCACAGTGGCACTGAATATGATCGCCATGTGAAGAGATTCTATCAAATGCTCAAACAACAAAAATCTAGTCGACGATAAACAGCGTACTCTTTAGAATAAGTGGCGATGAACCATTTACCGCCGCTCATTTTAGACCTTTCTATCATTTTGCTGTCTGCCGGCGTTATTGCTATTTTGTTTAAGAAATTGCGGCAACCAGTGGTTTTGGGTTATGTTTTGGCGGGTTTTATTGTTGGACCGAATTTTCCATTGTACCCAGATATTATTGATGTTCCAAATATTAAGACTTGGGCCGAGCTGGGAGTTATTTTTTTACTCTTTGCACTAGGGCTAGAGTTCAGTTTCACCAAGTTGCGTCGAGTTGGCAGCACTGCTGCCATTACCGGATTATTTGAAGTCTTTCTCATGATGACTGTGGGCTACCTCATAGGTCAGGCCATTGGATTTTCCCATACTAATAGTCTTTTTTTAGGAGGGATTATCTCCATTTCCTCCACTACTATTATTTTTAAAACCTATGAAGAACTTAAAATAAAAAATAAAAGGTTTGCCCAAAATGTGATGGGAATTTTAGTGGTAGAAGATGTGGTGGCCGTTTTACTTTTAGTTCTTCTTTCCACCCTTGGGGTGAGTCAGCAACTCGAGGGTGGTGAAGTTTTACAGGCCATGTTCAAACTATTCTTTTTTCTAGTGGTTTGGTTTGCTGCAGGCATTCTTATCTTACCGGGGTTATTAAGATCCCTTGGTCGCACACTCAATGAAGAAATTATTTTAGTCGTTTCCTTGGGTCTATGTTTTGGTATGGTGGTTTTTGCTTCCAGTGTTGGCTTTTCTCCCGCCTTGGGTGCTTTTGTGATGGGCTCGTTATTAGCAGAGACTATTGAAGCTAAAAGAATTGAGCATTTAACTTCTCCCTTAAAAAATCTTTTTGGTGCTATCTTCTTTGTCTCTGTGGGAATGTTAATTGATCCCAGTATTATTATAGACAAGTGGCCTATTATCTTATTATTGGCAGCGGTTGTGATCTTAGGAAAATTTAGTTTTGCCACTGTGGGCAGTTTGATTGCTGGTAATTCCTTAAAACTAGCAATCCCTATTGGACTGAGTTTAACGCAAATTGGAGAGTTTTCATTTATTATTGCCACCTTGGGAGTGAGCTTGGGAGTGGTGGATCCAGCCCTTTATCCCATTGCTGTGATGGTTTCCGCGATTACTACATTTACGACCCCTTATGCCATTGGTTATTATCCCCAGTTGACTCAATTCTTGGTGAATAAAATTCCTCAAAGATGGCAGCAAAATCTTATTCGATACTCTTCGGAGACGAAGACAATGAGTAAGGTGAATGCGGGAAGATCTCTTCTGCAAAATTTTATCACTCGTATGGTGATTTACACCACTAGCATATTAGCTTTAGCGCTACTTGTTGATTATTACTTGCGTCCACTTTTAATTCGCAAAGTTGAAATGGCTGAGTCTTGGGTCAATATCTTTGTGGTGATATTGACTCTGGTCATCACCGCTCCATTTTTTTGGGCCTTAGTCTTTGGTAAAATTCAAACGGATTACTTCAATGCTCAAGAGTTGAAACGCTATCGAGTCTTTATCTGGGGGCTAGAGGTGATTCGAACCTCTGTGGCCTTTTTTATTTTAGCCATTATTCTCATTCCCATCGCTTCTGTGTGGTGGTTGTTAATTGTCTTATTAATGTTAGCTTTTACTTTAATTGGTATTTTCTCTGGAAAATTAAGACCGATCTATAATAGCCTGGAGAGAAAATTTCTTTCTAATTTAAATCCACAGATGGCCAAAGAAGAAAAACTCATTCCTTTAGTGGGAGGACAGTGGGACGCCTATACTGCGGTGTTAAAGGTCAGTCCCTTTTCTTCACTGGCAGGACAATCTTTAATGCAAGCTAAAATTCGTGAGCGCTATGGAGTAATTGTCTACTTAGTGGAAAGGGGAGGGAAAATACTTTACGCCCCAAGGCGTGACTGTGTGCTTTTTCCTGGTGATTTAATTTCAGTGGTGGGATCAGATGATGAGATTTCACGCTTTCGTAAAGACATTGAGTTTCAACTGGATTATCAACACTCTAAAAAACATAATTTTAAATTTGAATCATTGTATATTAATAAGGAATCACCATTAATTGGATTGCCAATTTATAGTTCTCAATTAAGAGAACACTATGATGCCTTATTAATTGCCATGGAAAGAGATGGTCGTCGCTTAGTCAATCCACCTGAGAAGTATCAGTTTCAAGCAGGAGACTGGGTCTGGTTAATTATTTCAGATGAAAAATTAATAGAATTAAAGAAGTTTTAGTATGAGTATTAAAAATCAAATTTTTGTGAGCCTTTTTAGTTTAATCGCTATTCTTTTTTTGATCTGGTGGATTTACTTTAAACCGGCGGTAAGCTCAGATCTTGCTTGGATCTCTCAGTTAAATCTTGTGAATGCCACCCTCAATGGCCTTAGCGCAATATGTTTGGTGATGGGTTTTTTAGCAATTAAAAAAGGAAAGAAAAAGATCCATCAACGCTGGATGATCAGCGCCTTAGTCTTTTCAGTTCTTTTTTTAATGAGCTATTTGATTTATCATCACTATCATGGTGATGTGAAGTTTCTCAATCCCAATCCACTTCTTAGGATCATTTACTTTTTTATCTTAATCAGCCATATACTCACTTCAATTATTAGTTTTCCTATGATTGTGGCGACTTTTTTAATGGCCTTTCAAGACAATTGGATTGTGCATAAAAAAATAGCCAGAGTGACTTTTCCAATCTGGCTTTATGTCAGTGTGACAGGTGTTTTAATTGTGGTGCTACTAAAGACTTGCGGCCTGTGAAGCAAGACGAGAAACTTTGCGAGAAGCAGTTTGCTTTTTCATGGCAGAAGACTTGGCAAGTTTGGCAATTAAGCTTTGTACTTTAGGAAGTTGCTCTAAAGCTTGATCTTTTTTGCCTTCAGCAATGGCCTGACGAAGACTCTTGATAGCAGTTCTCATTCTGCTTTTTTTAGAGCGATTGATGATTCTTTTCTTCTCATCTTGCCGAGCTCGCTTTACTGAGGATTTATGATTCGCCACTGAAAACTCCTTAATTTATAATTTTCAAAGTCTTCTTTTAAAACAAAGACCAAAGCTTGGCAAGGGAAAATTCATTGACCAAACCAGCTAAAAACTTCATAGTGATGGGGTAGAAAATGAATGTCAATTGATCACAGGAGCAAACCATGGATTCTCAAAAATTGTCAGTCGTCGTCATAGGGGCAGGACAAATGGGCCGGGGCATTGCACAAGTAGCCGCCCAATCTGATTGTTTGGTGCAACTTTATGACATTGATAGTCAAAAATTAGAACAGGGAATGAATTTCATTGACCAGCAATTAGCGCGTGGCGTTAGCAAAGGTAAGTGGGATGAAAACCATCAGCAACAGAGCTTAAAAAATCTTCAGTCAACCAGTGAGATCACTCAGCTTACTTCAGCCGATTTTTATATTGAAGCTGCCACTGAAAATCGCGATCTTAAATTTAAGATTTTTCAACAATTAGATGAAATAGCACCCACTCATAGTATTTTGGCTTCTAATACATCTTCCATTTCCATAACAGAAATTGCAGCAGTCACTCAAAGAGCTGCAAGAGTGGTGGGTATGCACTTTATGAACCCAGTTCCCGTGATGAAATTAGTAGAGGGAATCCGCGGTTTAGAAACCAGTGATGAGGTCTTTGAAAAAACAGAGCAATTAGCACAGCAGATGGGCAAGGTTTTTGTGAAGGCTAACGATCGACCAGGATTTGCAGTGAATCGAATCTTGATGCCTATGATTAATGAAGCTGTTTATGCTCTCTACGAGGGAGTGGCTTCTGCTGCGGAGCTGGATCAGGCCATGAAGCTGGGAACCAATCAACCCATGGGGCCATTAGAGTTAGCCGATTTTATTGGGCTAGACACTTGCCTGGCGATTATGGAAGTTCTGCACGATGGACTTGGTGATAGTAAGTATCGCCCTTGTCCACTTTTAAAGCAATATGTGGCAGCCAAACGTTATGGTCGCAAAACGAAAAAAGGTTTTTATGAATACTCTTAAACTGGAAATTCAGAATCAAATAGCACTGCTGACGATTAATCGTGAGGCTCAGCTCAATTCCTTAAATACAGAAGTCTTGAGCGAATTAGAGCAAATGTGCCGAGAACTTTCCAGTGATGTGCGCGGTCTTATTTTAACTGGCAGTGGTGAGAAAGCTTTTATCGCCGGCGCAGACATCAAGGCCATGCAGCAAATGAATCAAAAGCAATTAGAAGATTTTGGCTCTCTAGGGCAAAGAGTCACTTGCCTGTTAGAAAATCTTTCAATTCCGACTTTGGCTGCTGTTAATGGTTTTGCTCTGGGGGGAGGATTAGAAATTGCACTTTCTTGTGATTTTATTTTCTGTTCTGATAATGCCAAATTAGGGTTGCCGGAAGTCAAACTTGGCCTCATTCCTGGTTTTGGAGGAACTCAAAGATTAGCTGCAAAGATAGGAGCTCATCGCGCCAAGAAGATTATCTTCAGTGCGGAAATGTTGGATGCCAAGCAAGCCTATGATTGGGGAATCAGTCTAGCTAATTATGAAAGTAAGCAAGCCTTATTAGCTGCAGCTTTTCATTACTTTGATCAAGTCAAACAGAATTCACCCTATGCGATTTCTTTAGCTAAAAAGTCAGTGCACTTTTCGCTGGAAACTCAATTACAGCAGGGACTTAAAAATGAATTAAATGATTTCTTTCAAGCTTATCAAAGCAGTGAAGCACAAGAGGGCTTGAGTGCCTTCGTGGAAAAGAGAAAAGCAAACTTTACAGGAAAATAAGGAGTTTTTGTGGCTTTATTAGATGAAAATTATACTGAACTCAGAGAAATGGTTAAGAAATTTTCTAACGAAGTGGTGCAACCCCTTGCCGCTAAGATTGATGAACAAGAAGAAATTCCTAAAACATTGATTTCGGCATTGGCCGAAAATGGTTTATTAGGTGTTTATGTTCCGGAAGAATATGGTGGTGCGGGAATGGATTATCTTTCCTATGCTATTGTGATTGAAGAGCTCTCCCGCAACTGTGCATCCACTGGTGTTTTTGTTTCTGCCCACACTTCACTTTGTGTTTGGCCAATTCTTGCCTTTGGCACAGAGGAGCAAAAGAAAAAATATCTGCCCGCCCTTGCCAGCGGACAAAAGATTGGTTGCTTTTGCCTTTCTGAGCCTAATGCTGGCAGTGATGCTGGTTCACTGACCACCTATGCTGAAGATGCTGGTGATCATTATATTCTCAATGGTGTGAAAAATTGGATCACCAATGGTAAAGAAGCAGACATTGCCATTGTTTTTGCCAAAACCAGAAAGACTGATGATTACAAAGGGATTTCTGCATTTATTGTGGAAACCAATAGCCCCGGTTTTTCCATCATTAAAATTGAAGATAAATTAGGAATTAAAGGTTCATCCACTGCTCAATTGGCCTTCGATCAGGTTAAAGTTCCCAAGGAAAATTTATTAGGTCCAATTGAGAAGGGTTTTAAAGTGGCCATGGCCACACTGGATGGTGGTCGCATAGGAATTGCCGCACAAGCTTTAGGAATTGCTCAAGGGGCCTTTGACTACGCCAAAAATTACACTCAACAGAGAGTTCAATTTGGAGCGCCATTGGCCAATTTGCAAGGGATTCAGTTTATGTTGGCGGACATGTCTACTAAGATTGCAAGCTCGCGCTTACTGATTTATGATGCGAGTACCCGCAAGGACCAACAGATCTCCTTTACTAAACAATCGGCACAGGCCAAGCTCTTTGCCTCGGAAGCGGCTATGTGGGTCACTACTAAGGCCATTCAGCTCTGTGGAGGAAATGGTTATACCAAGGAGTATCCAGTGGAGCGATTCTTTAGAGATGCCAAGATCACAGAGATCTATGAGGGAACTTCTGAGATTCAAAGGGTTGTCATTGCTGCCCAGGAGCTTAAATCCTAGAAAAGATGGACGAATTGTGCTCTAGCATTTATTTTAAATTATGATTTTCAGGAAACTATTTTCAGTTAAAAAAGGTAGCAATATGGCTAAGGCTAAGAAAGCAAAAAAGAAAGTGAGTAGCAAAAAGAAAACGACGAAGAAAAAGGTCAGTAGTAAAAAGAAAGTCGCTAAGAAAAAA
>SKGZ01000193.1 GCA_007117175.1 Bacteriovoracales bacterium
GGGCAAGTGCAAATTATTGAAGAAACCACAGGTGATGAACCTGCTCCTTGTATCTGTACTAAAGAATACCGCCCTGTTTGTGTGAATGGTGTCGAATATGGTAATGCCTGTGAAGCGATGTGCGCAGGGCATGAAGAAGAAGACTTTGAACCCTGTCATAATGAATCTCTATGAACTGTCCCTTCTGCTTTGAAAAAGAAACTAAAGTTTTAGATTCTAGACTCATTAAACAAGGATCGTCAGTAAGGAGAAGACGAAAGTGCCTAAGCTGTGAGAAAAGATTCACGACCTATGAACAAATTGAATTAGAAATGCCTAGAATTTGCAAAAGTGACGGGCGAAGAGAGGATTATCACAGAGATAAGATACGTTCAGGAATTGAAAAATCATGTCAAAAACTGCCCATTTCAAATCAACAAATTCAACGTATCCTTGATACCATCGAGAGAGAACTTCAAGATAAAAACTCAAGCGAAATTAAAAGTCGGGAAATAGGAGAAATAGTGATGAAGCATCTCAAACATCTTAATGCTACGGCCTATGTCCGATTTGCCTCTGTTTACAAAACCTTTAAAGATATTGATCAATTTTTTGAAGACTTAAAAATGGATGACCAGGCTTGGCAGCAAAAGGAATCGTAAAATGACCTCAAAAAACAATAGAAGCCACGCGAGAGAATATGCTTCACTTTTTCTCTATCACTCATTTTTTCAGGAAAAGAATCAACTACCCCAGACAGAATCTCAGTTGGATGATACTCTTTCCTACTTTAATGACTCGCTGCCAAATCTTTCCGGTCATTTACTACAGTTTGCCAAAGAGCTCCTGTTGAATTGCAGTGATCATTATGAGCTGATTCAAGAAGAGATTGAAAAACATCTTATTAATTGGAAATACAGTCGAGTAAACAAGGTTGATTTAACTTTATTATTTTTAGCAATCACTGAGATTAAGTTTCAAACACCAGCTACTCCACTTGCTGTTGTCATCAATGAATATGTTGAACTTGCAAAAAAATATGGCAATCAAGAAAGCCCAAAATTTATAAACGGAGTTCTCGATAGGATCGGCAAACAATTATGAAAGCCTTAGAAAGCTGGGCAAAAGAGATTGATGAAAATGTTTGTCATTTATTTTTTATTACCAACGAACAACTTAGCTTTGAATCTCCTATCATTTTGACTCTAGACTATTTCTCTAACCACCTTATTTCGCAAAAACCGGAGCTACTCAACGAGGCCTACTCCTTGAGCCTGACTACTTTCTTCAATCAAAGTTTTGGTGTGCATTTGTTACAAACTCATCTTAACAAGAACTGGATGATGAAAATACAACAAATGAAATCAAGCCTTAAAAAGACTGCCTTCATCAGTTATCGACTCAGTCCCTCTGAAATTAAAGCAATTGAAAAAGAAATATCACCTATCACAAGTTATCACTATCAATAAGCAAGCAAATTCTCTACTTTGTCTTCAATTTTAGCTTCATTCACTAAGATCTCTCTTTCCAGAATTCGATTAAAACCAACTGGAGTAAATGTTGAACCTAGTCTTAAGACTGGCGCGTCTAAATACTCAAAAGCTTTTTCATTAATCAGTGAAACGACTTCTCCTCCAAATCCTGCAAAAAGCTTGTCTTCATGGACAACCAAAGCACGATGACAGTCTTTGACGGACTTAATAATTGATTCTTCATCAAGGGGTGACAAAGAACGTAGATCTAAAACTCGAATGTGAATTCCTTTCTCATGATATTTTTGTGCCACACTCAAACAGTGATGCACAGTATTGCCGTAGGTGATTAAAACAAGGTCGCTACCTTCATGGCGGATACGGGCCTTGCCAAATGGAACTTCAAAATTTTGGGGGACAAAACTCATCGCATGTTTCGCATTATACAAAGCCTTGGGTTCCAGATAAACTGTTGGTCCCTTCGAGCGCATTGCTGATCTTAATAGGCCTGCAGCATCATCTGCAAAAGCGGGGGAAACAACACGTAGACCAGGGAAAGTACAAAGAGTCGCTTCAATATTTTGAGAATGATAAAGCCCTCCACCAATATAGCCTCCGGAGGCTATGCGAATAACCACATTGGGAGAAAAAGCTCCATTACTACGCCAATAATCATGAGAACACTCAACTAATTGCTCCATTGCTGGCCAGAAATAGTCTGCAAATTCAGCTCCCTCTACCACGATCCGTATCTTATCTGAAAAACGACTCATTCCATTGGCTGTTCCAACAATAAAATCTTCGGCAATAGGAGCATTAAAAACTCTTTTCTCACCAAATTTCTGCTGCATCCCCTTAGTGACATTGAAAATCCCGCCTTTATCTTTATTGGCGACATCTTGCCCCCATATAAAAGTATCTGGGTTATGTTCAAACTCCTGTTTTAAAGTGCTATTTAAGGCGTCAATAAACTTGATCTTCTCACCTTGCTCTTGGTGTGATCCATCAGGAAACAAAGAAGGTTGGTAAGCCTCTGGAATCACAAAGTCATAGATTGAGGCGGGGTCAGGATCAGCAGCTTTCACTGCCTTGGTGTGGGCCTGCATCAATTCATCCTTTGCTTTTTTCTCAATGGCCAGTAAGTCCTTCTCCGAGCCGATCTTTTTACTCAGTAAGCTTTTGCGGTAGCTGGCAATTGGATCCTTGTCTTCGGCAGCCTTAATATCCTCCGGGCTGCGATAGAGCTCATGCTTATCAGAATTAGAATGACTGCGCATGCGCACACATCTTGCGTGAACAATGACTGGTTCAGAATTTTGCAAGACATGCTCTTTTGCAGTTTGCAGAGCATTCATGGACTCAAAAACATCCAGACCATCACAGTGAATTATTTTTAAATTTTTAAACCCTGCAAAATTATCGGCGCAAAACTCATTAGCTGTTTGCTCTCTTTTTGGCACAGAAATTCCATAGTCATTGTCTTGGATGACAAAAATAACTGGAAGTTTTTCACGACTAGCTCCATTAATTGCTTCATAGCAATACCCTTCAGAGACAGAAGATTCTCCTTGAGAGCAAATTGAGACACCTTTATGCTGGTAGTATTTCATCGCTCTGGCCACACCAACCGCATGGAGAGTGTGATTACCAGTACAAGAAGAAACATTGTGAATATTCCACTCCGGCTTGGCAAAGTGATTAGACATATGACGTCCCCCACTAGCTAAATCATCCTTTTTGGAAAGACCATTAAGAATAATTTCGTAGGCACTTAGCCCAGCTGACAAAGCTACTTGCAAATCACGATAGTAGGGAAATAAATGATCTTTTTGGCGATCAAAGCTTAAACCAATCGCCATCTGTATCGGATCGTGACCTGCGCAAGGAGCATGATAAGACCAACCTAGAGCTTGTTTAAGATAATTAGGTGCGCGATCATCAATCATTCGACCTAGTACCAATAATTCATACCACTTCAGTAAAGTTTTCTTCTCTGTTTGACTCCAGCTATAGTGTTTTTTAATTTTCAAATAAGAGTCATTGACTGACATAAAGTAATCCTGTTGTACTGTTAATAAGACTTTGACTCATGATAAACGATTTCATACAAAACTGTCATGGGTAAACCATGGGAACTCACTTGAAAATATGTTAATCTAAACAAACAGACAGATATTTTTATTCAGCGAGGAAAAACATGAGTCAATCCACCCGTGCCCAAAAATTTTTTGAAGATCCACGCATCCAACAGGCCAAGCAACTGATTGCTGATGCTACGCGTGAGCACCAAAAAAATATCGGCCAAGTGCAGGGACCTCTGAGTGAGCAGCTGGCGCAAAACTATGAAGAAAGCCTGCAAAAATTAGCTCAAAACAGGGGGGGGAATCTTTTTTATCGTTACCTAGGAAGTGGCTTTGGAAATGGTCCTTTTGTCGAACTAGCAGATGGCAGTGTTAAGTATGACTTTATTACCGGAATTGGTGTTCACTACTTTGGACATTCGCACCCTGAGCTTATGGGAGCAATCATTGATGGCGCCATCTCCAACACCGCCATGCAAGGGCACTTACAGCAAAATACTGATTCTCATCGGTTAATTTCATTATTATTAGAGCAAGCTAATATCAACCAAGGACAATTTGAACATTGTTTTCTCTCTTCCAGCGGAGTGATGGCCGTCGAAAATGCACTCAAAATATGCTTTCAAAAAAATGCTCCCACTCATCGAGTACTTGCTTTTGAACGCTGCTTTCATGGACGAACACTAGGTGTTTCACAAATCACAGACAAAGCCGCTTATCGTCAAGGTCTACCACCTACTCTAACGGTGGACTACCTGCCCTTTTATGATAGCAGTGACCATCAGGGAAGTATTGATAGAACTTGTCAGCAACTGCAAAAGTACTTAAAACGCTATCCATGCCAGTATAGCTGCATGATTATGGAAGTGATTCAAGGAGAAGGAGGATCTTACCCAGGTCATGAAGATTTCTTCAAGGCGATTATTCAAATTCTCAAAGAAAATCACATTAGCGTTATCATTGATGAAGTGCAAAGTTTTGGAAGAACCAAAAACCTCTATGCCTTTCAGTACTTTAAACTCGATCAATTAGTTGATGTGGTGGTGATTGGTAAGATGAGCCAAGTTTGCGCAACACTCTTCAAGGCTAACCACAAACCAAAACCAGGACTCTTAAGCCAAACTTTCACATCATCATCCACAGCTATTTCGGCAAGCTATCACATTCTTTCAACAATGATTAAGGAAAACTATCTTGGAGAGAAGGGAAAAATTCAAAAAATTCACCAATACTTTTCATCAAAGCTCAAAGAGCTTGAAAAAAAGATGCCTGATAAAATTACCGGCCCCTATGGGATAGGTGCCATGATTGCTATGACTGTCTATAACGGGGATATGGAACTTTCAAAAAAGTTTAGTTTTGATCTTTTTCAAAATGGAGTTATTTCTTTTATGGCAGGAGCCAACCCTACACGAATCAGATTTCTTATTCCTATGGGAGCAATTGAAACAAAACACATTGATGATGTTGTCAGTATCATTGAAAGAACATTGCAGCAAACGGAGTAGTCGTGCTAGTTATTAGACCTATTCAAAGAGACGACCTTGATCAGATCCTGGACTTGCTAAAAGAGGCAGGGCATGGACTTACTTCATTACCCAAGGACCCTGAGTTACTGGGAAGAAAGATCAATCTTTCAGTTAATAGCTTTAACGACCAGTATAAATGGGGACCCAATGGAGAGCTTTATCTTTTTGTAATGGAGGATATTTTCCTAGGGCAAGTGGTTGGAGTGAGTGGCCTTATTTCTAAAATTGGAGGTTTTCAACCTTTCTATTTCTACCAGCTCAAACAAGAATACTTTCATTCTGATAGTCTCAATAAAGACAATGAACTTATGTCATTGCACATTCATAAAATACACAGTGGACCTGCTGAAATATGTAGTTTATATCTTGCACCACAGTTTAGGAATGCTCAAAATGGCCGTCTCCTCTCCCTCAGTCGCTTCCTTTATATTGCGGAACATCGACAACATTTTGAAGATGAAATCATTGCTGAAATGCGAGGACAAGTGGATGACACAGGTCATTCCCCTTTTTGGGAAGCGGTAGGTAAGAAGTTTTTTCAAATTCCATTCCCAGAAGCCGATTACATGATGGAAAAGTGTAAAAAATTCATAGAGGAGCTACTACCTGATTATCCTATACTTATACCCTTACTTCCAGTTGAAGCTCAACAAGTAGTTGCGCAAGTCCACCCACAAACAGAGCCAGCGAAACACATTTTGCAACATGAAGGATTTGAACAGAGTGATTTAGTTGGAATCTTTGAACCAGGCCCTGTTCTCAAAGCTCAAGTTGATCAGATCCGATCTCTTCAAAAAAGCAAAAGGGCCAAAATTGAGTTTATCTCAGAAGAAAAAGAAGATCAGGAAAAAATACATATCATTTCAACTGTTTGTGGAAAAGATTTTCGTGCTTGCATTGGCGCTATTTGGGAAAAAGAGAACCAGATAGGAGTCAGTGCCGTGATAGCCTCAGCACTTAAGCTCAAAATTGGTGATCAAATTCGCTACGTCTCACTTAAATGAGAAGCTGATCAGTCTTACCTTCATCATGATGGTGACTTTGCTGACACTCAACGGGGTGTTCGGTAGAAATGCGCTCAATTTCTTTCTGTTGCTCAAGTGATCTATTGAGGGCCAAATAGAGTTCTTTCATCTCTTTTACAACTTTTTGCTCACCTTGATCAAGGTCATGTGATATCAAGCTAAGTTCTTTTTGATGAGCTGTACTTAATTGATGCATTTTTTTCACATGAGTTAAATCTTCATCGATTGAGTTTTTAAGTGATAACTTGCGAGTATCTTCAAAAAGCATAATTGTCTTGGAAAGAAAAACATCAATATGGGTTAAAAGTTTCTCATGATTAACGAAGAAATTTTCAAGCTTGATCAATTCATTATAGGTCAAATTCAAACTCGTTTGTCGGCTTTTTTCGCTCTTTATCTCACCTCGTTCTATTTGCTGTTTCAGTGACTTACAACTACTGGCTAAAATTGCCTTGTAATTTTTAATTCCGTCTTTAGCTTGTTTGATAGTATTTTTTAAATTATCAAAGGAAGGGATCGAGTGAACAAACTTTTGAAAATCTAATTGAGTTTGCTTATTAGAGTTAAAAAGCTGAATAAAATTCTCAGCTAGAAATCGAACATTTTTTGCCAACTTATCTGAAGTCTCATGTAAAAAATTAGTATTATGAAAAACATCGACAACATCATTCTTTAATAATTTTAAATTTATTTTGGCAACTCCCACTTGCTCGTTAATACCAACAGATACATCTTTTATATCCCTAAACATCTTTAAATAATCTTGCACTAACTCCTCTAATTCTGCTATCTGATGAAGTAAATCATTCTCTGTTTTTTCTTTTTTTGCTGAAACCTCAGAAAATAATTTATGAACATCTTCAATTTGTCCGACAGTATAAGAATTATATGAACTCTTCTCATAATTCTCATTATACTGATTATTGAGCATTGCCTGCAATGTCCCTCTAATTGGGGTTAACAGAGAGTTAGTTTCAATTTCAATAGTTTCCTCTAGTGTCATAAGAGGATAAAAATAGAGGAGCATTGCTGAAAAACCTTTCATAGTCATTGGACAAACATA
>SKGZ01000177.1 GCA_007117175.1 Bacteriovoracales bacterium
GTTCAGCTTTATATTAATCAGCAATTTTGGGGGGAAGTGACCGACCTCTCTAAAAGAGCAGCCGAAAAAAAATTAGCCCAACAAGCATTATTAAAAATAGAGGAGTCATCGTGTTAATTGAAAAACAACACCCCCACAACAAATCGCTAACAGTTTGTACTTTGGGTAAGCCTAATACTGGAAAAAGCTCATTAATTAATAATTTTTTGGGTTTTGATCTCTCTATTGTGAGTTCCAAGCCGCAAACAACCCGCAATCGTTTTAGTTGTGTGACCGTGATTGATCGAACAGAGATTGTTTTTGTGGACTCACCAGGACTGCATAAATCATCTTGGGAAATCAATCTTCGCATGAATCAAGAAGCGCTGTTTGCCTCTCAAGGAGCAGACCTGAATCTTATTTTTGTGGATCAAACAGCTGCGGATCTTAAAAAGGAAATTGATGAATTGATCCTGTTAATTCCAGAAAACCTTGGACAGAGTTGGTTGGTCTTTTCTAAAAATGATCTCATTGAGCGAACCAGTGAAGAGCTGCAAGATGCTTTTAACTACGCCTGTGAAAAAATTGCGAATTTACAAAAATACTTCTCAATCAGCTCTAAGTCTCAAGATAATATTCATTTGCTAACGGCCGCACTGTGTGAGCAAGCTCCCTCTCATCCCCATCTTTATCCCAATGGAGATGTTTCTAATAAGAATGTTCGCTTTTTTGCCGCTGAGTACATTCGAGAGCAGCTTTTCAAAAAACTGAGAGATGAAATTCCCTATGAGTGCGCGGTGATTATTGAGGAGTTTAAAGACACCGCTCGCAGTCAAGAGGAGAATCCTAAGGGAGTGGTGGCCCAAATCAGTGCTGCTATCTTAGTCAACCGCCCCAGTCAGCGGGCCATCGTGGTAGGCAGTGGAGGTAGTGTCATTAAAGAAATTGGCTCTAAGGCCAGGGCCAAAATAGAAGCGTTAATGGGTGGGCAGATTATGCTCAAACTCCATGTGAAGGTTTTAAGTAAATGGTTTAATAATAATTTTGTACTAGAAGAGTTAGGACTTCCAAGAGCTCCTAAGTCACACCGAGTGTGGAGAAAAAAATGAAAGCAAAACCTTATGTGGTCTCATTGATTGGCCGTCCTAATGTTGGGAAATCCACTATTTTTAATCGGCTAATGGGTAATTCGGTGAAGGCCATTACCTATGACCGTGAAGGTGTCACTCGCGATCGTCATTATGCGATTACTCGTTTTGATGAATTATCCCAACAGCAGGCCTGTGATGTGATCTTAGTGGACACTGGAGGATTCTTTCCCGATGAAAATTCTCAAACTGCCACCTTGGAAGGGATTAGTTTATTGGAAATTGCTCAGCAAGCCAAATTGGCCATAGAAGAATCTGACTTAGTGTTAGTGGTGATGGATATTCGGCAAGGAGCCTTGCCAGCAGATGAGGAAATTGTTCAATACCTAAGAAAGCAAAAAAAGAATTTTTTACTTCTACTGAATAAGTATGACACTGATCAATTAGAAAATGAGCAAGCAGATTTTTACCAATTGGGTATTGATCAAAGTCAGCTGCATTTGATCTCAGCAGAGCATGGTCGAGGTGTTCAATCTCTTAAAGAGAAGATTCAAGCATCTGCTCAAGAGGATCAACGCTTGGCCCACCAAAAGTTACTGCACAAAGGAGTCTCCCCTCGCCATGAGGTGATGGCCAAGGTTGCCATTATTGGTGCTCCTAACGCCGGTAAATCGACACTGCTGAATCAATTACTAGGTGCGCCTAGAGCTGTGATTAGTCCTACTGCTGGCACAACTGTTGATCCCATTGAAGGTTACTTTGATCTCAACTTTGCTGGTTATGATCATATTTTAAATCATGATTACTTTCAGCATAAAAAAGACAATTTAAGTTTGCTTAATCCTGATGATGATCAGGACTGGGAAATGCCTGAATTGAGTGAAAGAGAAGTTAAAAAGTTAGAACCAGTCTATAAGAGTGTGATGGTGGTGGACACAGCTGGCATTCGTAAAATGGGCTCAGTTGAGGGTAATATTGAACAACAGTCAGTCTATCGCTCATTGCGGGCCATTGCTGAAAGTGATATTGTCATTCATCTGATTGATGCCACTAAGGGGATCACTCATCAAGATCGTAAACTGATGGGAATTGCTATTGATAGGGGAGCATCACTGCTGGTGGCGATCAATAAGATTGATCTGATTCAAGAGACTTTTAATGATACAAAAAAGAGAAAAGAGTGGTTAGATCATTTACGCTTTAAGATTCCATGGCTGAACTTTTGTGAAATCCTACCGATCTGTGCTGAAAAAGCTCAGAGGTTAACTCGCTTAAAGCATGTTTTAAAAAGAACGATCTTAACTCGCCATCAAAAACTGCCAACAGGTGAACTCAATCGTTGTGTTCAAGACTTAATGAATCGCCACAGCCTGACAGTGAATCGTTCGCGACAATTGGTGCTAAAGCTCAAGTATGCCACTCAGGTGAAAGCATCTCCCCCCACCATTATGTTGGTCACCAATCGTTCAAAAGATATTCCTGATCAATATCGCAGGTTTCTAGTCAGTGGTATCCGTAATCACTTTGCACTAGCCAATACTCCTTTGCATTTGGTTTTTAAAACTAGCGCTGAACTTAAGGTTTGAATAAACCACGATTGCGCGCGATTATCCGGTAGCAGGCGTCTCTGATTGGGTAAGGAATGAGTATCAGCAGCCATAAGAGCTTCCAAGGAAATCCCAGCAAGCGAAAAATTTCTAGTATGGCCCTAGAGTGAGTATAGCGTTTGCCCTGATGGATAAAAATAACAGTCTCTCCGGCATCATTCAAGGGCTGATAATGAAGTTTTTGGGAATGATCAATGGTTTTTAAGAACTTGACCACACCTTGGCAGAGTCCACAGGGGCCATCATAGTAAACAACTGAGTCTTTCACACTGCCAAGTTATGATAAAAATGGATTTTTGACAATTCTTGGTAAAGAAAATCTAGTCAATAGCCGATGAATTAGACGGAAAACATAGGAGAATGCCATGAAAAAGGTTGTTTTAGGTTTAGTCATACTTGTTGGAGCTACACTTGGCGGTGTGCTGTATTGGCAGTCTTGTCCTGAGTATGTCATTTACCAAGTGAGAAATGCCTTTTTCAATCAAGATAAGGAAAAATTTGATTTTTACGTTAGTACTGATCGTTTAATTGACCAGATCGTAGATGAGCTCATCGCTGAAATTCAACAGGGGAAAGCCCCAGCTTGGGGATATCTGATGGCACCCCCCAAGGGAGAAGCTAATGCTTTTGCCAAGGTAGTGGATCAATTTTTTCCAGATTCACAGCCGGTGAAAGTTAAAATTAAACCTCTGATGAAAGAACAAGCAGTGGCAAAATTAGATCAGCACTTTCTGGTGCCGACCAGAATGCCGTCCAGTTTAAATTTTCAGAAAGCTCCTCGTAAAAAAGACTTTTCTTTTTCCCATCGTCGGGGTGAATGTTCTAAGCATCATTGTGTGATTAATCTGACTGTTCACCACAAAAGTACTGCCGTGAATTATTTGGTGCCAGTACAGTTGAAGAAAGTCGATGGTGTTTGGAGAGTTGTGGAACTTCCAGGGGCCATTCAGCACTTAAAAAGTGCTATGGCCCAAAATTAACAAAGACATCTTCGACATAAATGGATTTCATTTGTGAAAATAATGCCTTGCGTTGCGTATTATCTTGCAGCTATTAAAATTTTCTTAACTGCAAACATTTAAGAATTTTTTGCAAAGGAGTTGCAATGTTAAAAGGCATAAAGGCGCTGTTATTTTTATTAAGTATGACTCTTACCCATGCTTTTGGGGATCAGATAGGAACGCATTCCATAACTGGAGGTGATGAGTTTGCTTATCAAGAAGACGGTGTCTTACACATGTTAGTAGGCTCAAGTGAGCAGAAGGGTTCAGAGCAAGTCTGGGTTTTGCGTCATTACACTCAAAAAGGTGATGAGATGCAAACGCTTAAAAAAATAGATTATTTTTATCAAGCTCAAAGTTATCAAAATGAGTACCTCTCTCGTATTGATGGAAAAATAGCAATTCAGGCTAGTGATATTAAAGTACCTGAAACAGAGATTCTAGATACTGTTTTGTGGCGCGCAGAAAATGAGTGGAATGCACAATGGGAAGATCGTTATCAAGAGTGGATTGCGGATGAAGTGAATCGAGATATTTTCCTTAATCATGAAATTTCTACTGATTGCGCTAATGTTGGTTTCTTTTTACGCTGGATTTTTGCCAGAGAGCATCGCCTACCAATTGCTTCTACCATGGCCGGTTCGGGAGCTGCCATTACCAATCATACTATGAGAGTAGCTTGGCGCAACTTGCCCACTGCTGAGAATTGGCATGATGATCAACGCTTTAGGGCAGTGCTGGATTTTGTGGCGGACAATACTTTTACTGGTACTCTGCGAGTGGATAGTTACCCTATTAAAATTAACCAAGAGGCACTCACTCCTGGTTCTTATTACCTAAGAGCTCCAGTCACAGGGGGCATTGGCCACCTCGTTTTTATTCATCAATTTGATCATGAGCGATCAGTGGTGACTTCATTGGAGTCTACTCTACCCAGTCGAGTTCGTAGATTGAGCGTTCGAAATATTAACTTTGCAGGGCCTTATAGTGAGTCATTGAGCATTCGCAGGCATCGCTGGGCTATTGAAAATAATGGTCGAATCACCCTGCGAGCAGCAAGGCAACATCAGTCTTATTCAATGGAACAATTTGCAGAAAATTTTACCAGACAGGGGCGTAATCATCACCTTGAAGTTCTCTATCGTCTTAACTTTCACTTTACTGATGCAATGATCACAAGTTGGTATAGGGGAATGATTGCACGTTCTTTGAGTGAGAGAGTCGATGTGGTTTTTGATGGTCGCCAATTTTGCCTAGAAAACAATTGTGAACCAGGCAGTTCTAATTACAATAGCTGGAGTACTCCTGTGAGAGACGCTAGAATTATCTCTCAAATTGATGATTACCTTGACTTTTGTTTCGACTCTGAAACTTGTATGAGGGATCATAATTCCTGGTACGCTAATTGGCACAGAGTGACTATTAGGCAAGGTAATGTTAATTTCTATATCACTGTAGATTTCTTTTATCAAGCTTATCAAAACCAAGAGTTAAGTAGTGATCCTCGCGATCGTGTCTCTCATCGCTGGGGGATTATTCAGGATTTATAGTTCCTAGACTTAATAACCAAAATTAAGTCTAAGCTTGAGTACACTTTCATCATTTTCAATTAAGGTCAGATGACCGTTAAGGACTGAACCAAATAACGATGAGCTTGCTGTTTGACATTCCCTACCATCGATACAAATATGAGCTGTCGAAGCTGGTCTAAAGTTTGGCTTCCAGCTCATGATTCCTTTAATAAAGACATTCGGATCTTCGTTAGATTTTAAATCGATCTCAATCTTTTCTGTTCCGTTTTTTAGACCTAGCCGACTTGTGTCAAATGAGTACTCCTCATAACGTGCTGTCTGGTGATCAGTGATTTTAAGAATAATTTCATTACAACGAGTCGTCATCAAGTTGTTCAGCCCAAGGGCAATCACTTCAACACTATAGCGATTTGAAGGGCGGAAGTGATTTTCACTCACTGCAGTCAGCACCTCATCGACAGGAATTTCTTGGGTATAATGGCAAGAAGTCATGGTTAAAAGACAAAAGAGCACTGCTAAGATTTTTCTCATAAGATTGATCTCCAAATGAAATACGAGTTTTGATTGATCTACTATTGCTATGACCGACTGGCCAGCAATCCTGTAATTTTTACAGGCACTTATTCAAATCTTGCTGCAAGGGAAAAGCTAAGAGTTTGGTTGGAGTTAGCAAAATCTTGCTGACGATGAAAAATATCGTAACTTGCCTTCAGGTAGCGATACTCAGCTCGTAGCAGTGAACCTTGGGTCAGTAAGTAGTCATAGCCAACAGAGCCACCGTGAACATCAAATTCATCACCGGTGACACTTAAGAGGTGAGCTCGATTTTGATCCCTAAATTTTTCGATACGAATTGAAAACCATTGATCTTGTGCGAATTGATAGCGTGATTGCAAGTTAAAAGTATAAAAGTGAGCTTTGTTGGGGGTTTCTTGCTTTTGAATTCCCATATTGTAGAGGAACTTAAAGCTCAGTTGTTCATTATAAAGATATTCAAGGTTAAAGTCATGAAATTGTCTTGAGGCTTGCATATATCTTCCAAAGAATGTGGTGTAATTAAGACGTATTTTACCCTTGTGATAGCGAAGAGCAGTCGCCAAGGCAGTATTGGAGTCATCCTTATGGATATTTTGCCACCCGTTGAGTAAATAACCCTCAAGGCCGAAAGTATCGCTCAGTTGATGGATGAATCCAACCCCAGATTGGTAATAGGGGGTGTAGTCAGCTGCTAGCGAGCGAGTATAGGTGTAATTCTCAATGGATAAAACAGTTTCGTAGCCAATGTGTGAGGGCATAATCCCTGCAATCAAATGGCTTTTCTCATTGATATGGTAGCGAATATAGGCATCTTGGATATGACGATAAGAAAAGTCGCCTTCACCACCTTCATTGGCATAATTAGTTTGTACGTAAGTTCCTGCTTGCAAAGATAATCTTGCTTCTAAGTTATCTTTTTGATGGGTCAGTCCCAAAAACACAAGATTGGCATTGAACTCATCATGCCGGGCCGGTTGAGTGGTATAATCACGATCTTTACTCTCGGGTCGGTTAAAGTCATAAGCGTAATACAGGTCAACAAACCCATCAAAAGAGAGATTGGCATTGGCTAAGAAGCTTTGCTGGAAGATAAAAAATAAGAGTAAAGTTTTGATGAGTGTATGCATTTTGGAATCCATCGATGATATTGATTTTAGGTTAAAAAAAATAGATTAGATATAAGAAATGGGTACTGTCAACTTTCTTGTGGTACGCCACGAGGCGTTTAGTATATCGAGGTGACCTGATTTACCAGGAAGTCCTCACCGGAAGGTGGCCAACATCCGGGATCGAGTTTTGCGCGCTGGAAGGTAACGACCAGAGTGA